>DOVS01000311.1 GCA_003519965.1 Betaproteobacteria bacterium | reverse complement strand
GCGTGCGCAGCGTGATGGCGGCGGGCGTGACCTCGGCGCGCCAGGCGATGACCTCGACGCCGCGGGCGATCGCCTGGCGCAAGGTGAGTCCGTAGTGCGGATCGATGCGGTCGGCGGGACGGACTTCGGCCACGTCGCCGCGCTGCACGCAAAAGCACAGCACCGCGCGGCAGCCGGATTCCGCCATGACCGCCAGCTCGCGCAAATGCTTTGCGCCGCGGGCGCTCACCGCATCGGGAAACAGCGCGCCGCCGTTTTCGGCGGCGGTGACATTCTTCACCTCCACGTAGCACGGCGGCCCGTCGCCTTCCAGCAGCAAATCCACGCGGCTGTTTTCCACACCGAAGCGCACCTCCCGGCGAATTTGCCGGTAGCCTTGCAATTCGCCGATCACCCCGGTGGCGATGGCTTCCTCCACCAGGCGATTGCTTCGCATCGTATTGACGCCCACCAGCGTTCCCGCCGCCTCGGCGATTTCCCAGGTGAGGGGATACTTGCGGGCGGCGTTGCCGGAATCGGACAACCCGACCCAGCTGCCCGGCTCGGCGCAGCCCAGCATGGCGCCGGTGTTCGGGCAGTGGGCGGTCGCCGTTTCGCCGTTGGACAACCGTACATCGGCGAGAAAGCGCTGGCGACGGCGGAGCAGCACGCCGTCGATCAAGGGTTGAGGCAATTGCAAAATGTTTATCCGGGCGGGACGGGTATGATAAATTCATCCCCTTAGCGGGAAAGGGAGCGCATGAGCGATATTTTGCAACGTATTTTGACGGTCAAGACAGCGGAAATCAAGGCCGCCCAAGCCGTCCGGCCATTGGCCGCGATGCGCGCGGCGGCGGAAGCGGCCGCGCCGCCGCGGGATTTTACCGGCGCGCTGCGCGCTAAAATCGCGGCGGGGCAAGCCGCCGTGATCGCCGAAATCAAGCGGGCCAGCCCAAGCAAGGGATTGCTGCGGGCGGATTTCGATCCGGCGGCCATCGCCGCCAGCTATGCCGCTCACGGTGCGGCTTGCCTGTCCGTGCTGACCGACGCCCAGTTTTTCCAGGGGAGCGCAGCCTATTTGCGCCAGGCGCGCGCCGCGTGCGCGCTGCCGGTGCTGCGCAAGGACTTCATCATCGACGATTACCAAGTGTTCGAGGCGCGGGCCATGGGTGCGGACGCCATTTTGCTGATCGCCGCCGCTCTCGAACCGTCCCGGATGCAAACGCTGGAGACGCTGGCGCATGGCCTGGGGATGGCGGTGCTGGTGGAAATCCACGACGCCGAGGAGCTTCGCCTTGCCCTGCAATTGACTACGCCGCTGATCGGCGTCAACAACCGCAATCTCCGCACCTTCGACACCCGACTCGACACCACTTTACAACTGCTGCCGGGCATTCCGCCGCAGCGGCTGGCGGTAACCGAAAGCGGCATCCTGGCGCGGGAGGATGCCGCGTCGATGCGCCGTCACGGCGTCAACGCCTTTTTAGTGGGAGAAGTCTTGATGCGCGCGGCGGATCCCGGCGACGCGCTGGCGGCGTTGTTTAGCGGTGTTTGAATCGCGAGAGAATCGCGCCCTCCCAGCAGATCAAAGGGGTCAGACTCGATGGATTTATTCTAACGGATAGAAACCATTGGAGAGACGGGTCGAACCGGAGGCCAGGGGCAAGGATAGGAAGTCAGGGCAATTCTGTATCAATCGAGTCTGACCCCATTGATCCCTTGATCTGATCGAGTCTGACCCCTTTGATTCTATTGATTTCTGACCCTTCCGTTCGCGTGCTATCTCACCCATAAAAAAACGGGCGTCCGAAGACACCCGTTCATCGTTCCAGAGAAACCGGCTAAGCCGGCGTCCACTTAGAACTTGTGGTTGATACCGAAGGAGAAGGCGCTCGGGGAGCTGTCTAACGATGCGCCACTAAGTGCCCCAGTAGCTGGATTTATTGAAGCATCAGAGACAATTCCACCAGTGCTGGCACCCCGCCCACCAATTTCGGAGGCATTATTGGTGTCATTAGTCAGCTTGGTATACAGCGCATAAATGGTGGTGCGTTTACTGAAATGATGGTCAATACCTACTGTCCACATTTTGGCGCCGGAGTTATCCCAACCGCCTGCGTCGCCAGACTGGGTATAGGCAACTTTCAGCGCGTTGTTGCTAAACGCATAGGCACCGTTGAAAGAATACGCATGGTGACCAAAAACATCGGAGCTGTTCTTCGGGTTGACGTAGCCGTTAGCCCCGGTTGTACCGCCAAAGTTGTCCTTGGTGTCTTCGTAGACGAAGCCGAGCTTGAAGGCTTGCCATTTATAACCAAGACCCAGTTTCCAAGCATGCTCATCCTTGTTACTCAGATTAGGGAGAGTAGCACTGGGACTAGCGACCGTACCTGTACCAAATGCACCCAGGTTATGCTTTTCATAGGCCAAGGAACCGAACCAAGGGCCGTTTTTATAAACGCCCGCGAGGGACCAAGCGTTACCCTTGTCTTGGCTGCTCTGGTAAGCGGTTTCGCCGCCCGCCACGTAAGCGATCATGCCGGTGAAGCCATTCATGTTCGGTGTGACATAGGCTAGGACATTCCTCTGGCGGCCATCAAAGTTGGCGTAACCCTCTCCCAGGATAGACCGATTGTCTGCGATAGTGGCGTTGAACACGTCCAGTGAGCGGGTCGCCATTTTATACGGCGTGTCATGACGGCCCAGCAGCACGGTGCCCCAGGACTTGCCGGATAGGCCGACAAAAGTGTTGCGGCCGGCGAGGGTGCTGGTGTCGCCGTCGGCGTGAATGGCGCTTTCGATCTGCCAAATGGCGGACAGGCCGTTACCCAAGTCTTCGGTTCCCTTGAAACCCAGGCGGGAGGAATTGTCGCTCACTTTATTGACGTTGTGGCTATCGACATTGCCATTAGCTGTGTTGTTAGCGTAGCCGGGATTGACCAGATCATAGGACATCCTCATTTGACCATAAATGGTCACGTTGCCGGAGTCGGCCATGGCGGACGCTGCGGGAACGGCGAACGCGCCAGCGATGGCGAGTGCAAGTAATTTCTTTTTCATCGATCTCTCCATTAAAGAGGTTTGGGTGTGGTTCAGCTCTGCAGAGCCTCGTCCTATTGCGGACGGTTGGATTATGGCGCGGGATGCCGCCGGTTTCCAAGGGATTTTCGCGATTTTGTTGTAAATTTGGCACGATGCCGGGTCGAGTGTGTCTTTTTTGCAACAACAGAGGCGGCGGCGGGTGGCAAACGGGCCTTGGCGGTGTTTAACGCACGGTGATCCGCACCCGCTCCTCGCCCGCCGGATCGACGACGTGGACGGCGCAGGCCAGGCAAGGGTCGAAACTGTGAATGGTGCGCAGAATTTCGATGGGCTGCGCCGGAACGGCCAGCCGGTGGCCGACGAGCGCCGCTTCGTAAGGGCCGGGACGGCCGGCGGCGTCGCGCGGGCTGGCGTTCCAGGTGCTGGGCACCACGGCTTGGTAGTTGGCGATGCGGCCGTCGCGGATGACCACCCAGTGAGCGAGCGCGCCGCGCGGCGCTTCGGTATGGCCGACGCCGCGGGCTTCCCGCGGCCAGGCGGCGGGATCCCAATGGGCGTCGTTAAAGGTGTTCAGGTCGCCGTTTTTGATATTGGTCATGAGTTGCGCATACCAGCCGGACATGGCGTTGGCGATTAACTGGCTTTCCAGTGCGCGCGCCAGGGTGCGGCCCAAGGTGGAATACAGCCCCGCCAGCGGTAGCTTTAGGGTATGCAGCGCGCGCTGGACGCTGTCTTGCGCCGGCTCATGGCCGGTAGCGTAAAGCATCAGCACTCGCGCCAACGGTCCGACTTCCATCGGCTGGCCTTTCCAGCGCGGCGACTTGAGCCAGGAATAGGCCTTGTCGGTGTCGAGAAATCGATAGGGCGGCGTGGGGCCGGTGTAATTCAGGGCGGTTTCCCCTTGGTAGGGATGCAGGCCTTGGGCTTTGCCGCCGCCGTAGTCGTACCATGAATGGGCGATGAATTCCTGGATTTCCTCCGCTGCGCCGAGGTCGACCGGATGCACCGTGCCGAGGTCGCGGCCGAGAATCGCGCCCGCCGGCAGCCATTGCCGCCGACCGCCGCTATCGGGAAAATCGCCGTAACAGAGGAAGTTGCCCGTGCCTTCGCCGAGATGCGCCCATTCCTTGTAGAAGCCGGCGATCGCCAGCGTGTCCGGCAGATAGACTTGATCGACGAAGGCGCGCATTTCGCCGATGATGGCGCTCACTTCTTCCAGCCCGGTGAGGTTGACGGCGGTGGCGCTCATGCCGCCGCCTTGTCCCGGATCGACGCTGATGGCGCAGGGGACGCCGCCGACCAGGAAGTTGGGGTGCGGGTTTTTGCCGCCGAAGATGGTGTGCAGTTTCGCCGCCCGGCGCTGCCAGGCGAGCGCGTCCAGGTAATGCGCCACCGCCCNNCAGGTTGGCTTCCGGCGGCAGTTTATAGGCAGGGTGTCCCCAGTAGCCGTTGGCGAAAATGCCGAGTTGGCCGCTGTCGATGAAAGTCTTCAGTTTTTTCTGCGTGTCGGCGAAATAGCCGGGAGAGGATCTAGGGTAGCTGCTGATCGATTGGGCCAGCGCCGATGTCGCCTTGGGATCGGCTTTCAGCGCCGAGACCACATCCACCCAGTCGAGGGCGTGCAGGTGGTAGAAGTGCATGACGTGATCATGCACGTACTGGGCGGCGATCATTAGGTTGCGGATGAGCTGGGCGTTGGGCGGAATCGGATAGTCGAGGGCGTTTTCCACCGCCCGCACCGAAGCGATGCCATGCACCAGGGTGCATACGCCGCAGATGCGCTGGGCGAAGGCCCAGGCGTCTCTCGGGTCCCTGCCTTTCAGAATCAGCTCGATGCCCCGCACCATGGTGCCCGAGGAGTAGGCCCGGGCGATCCTGTTGCCTTCCATTTGCGCCTCGATGCGCAGATGTCCTTCGATACGAGTGATGGGATCTACTACAATGCGTTCGCTCATGCTCGCACTCTCTGATTAGGGTTTAATTACTCTTCGACCAGGTGATCGGCCAGCATCTCTGTCAGGCCGACGACCGGGATCTCCATCTCATTCACTTCCAGCCCTTCCTCCAGCTGGATACGGCAGTTGGCGCAGGCGGTCACGAGGGTATCGACATGCAACTTCTCCAGCTGCAATTTCTTGCGATTGAATGCCTTGAGCCTGAT
>DOVS01000273.1 GCA_003519965.1 Betaproteobacteria bacterium | reverse complement strand
TCCGCTTCGCCAATACCTTGATCGAACCGGTGTGGAACCGGAATTTTATCGATCATGTGCAAATTACCGTGGCGGAGCCCCAAGGGATCGAGAAGCGCGCCGACTACTACGACCGGGCGGGCGCCCTGCGCGATATGCTGCAAAACCACTTGATGCAACTGCTGACGGTGGTGGCGATGGAGCCGCCGCCGGCGCTGGAAGCGGATGCGTTGCGCGACGAGAAGGTTAAAGTGCTGCGCTCCATCCGCGTGATTCCCAAGCGGGCGGTGCATGCCCACGCTTTCCGCGCCCAGTATGGAGCAGGCGTCGTCGGCGGGCAGCACGTGGGCGGGTATCAGGATGAGCCGGGCGTGGAAAAAAACTCGATCACCGAGACCTTCGTCGCCGCTAAATTCTACATCGACAACTGGCGCTGGCGCGGCGTGCCGTTTTACTTGCGCACCGGCAAACGGATGCCGAAATCGATGTCCATGATCGCCATCCGCTTCCGCCATCCGCCGCAGCAACTCTTTCGCGAAACCCCGCTGGAATCCATCGAACCCAATTGGGTGCTGCTCTCGCTGCAACCGTCGGAAAGCATGCACATGGAGCTCCACGCCAAGCAGCCCGGCTTGGGGATGAACACCCGGATTATCCAACTGAACGCCTCTTATCGTAAAACCGACGAAACCCCGTTGGATGCGTATGAAACGCTGCTGCTGGATGTAATCGAAGGAGATCGGACGCTGTTTATCCGTTTCGACGAAGTGGAATGGTCATGGCGCGTCGTCGATCCCATTTTGAAATACTGGGAGCAAGAACGCGATTTTATCCATACCTACTCCGCGGGATCGTGGGGATTGCAAGAAGCTAACCGTTTGTTCGACAGCGAGGATCAGGAATGGCGGAATGAGCTTTGAAGCGGGCGTCCGCCATTGCGGCGCCGATCACACGCAAAATTGCCGCTGGCATATTTATCCCAGTATCCGTTGCTTGCAGGAAAGGGCGGCGTTGGCCGTGTTGCGCAACGCCAACCGCAGCATCGCCGAACGAGGCGCGTTCCATATCGTACTGGCCGGCGGCAATACGCCGAAAGCGGTTTACCGCAACTTGTGCGATATGGAAACCCAATGGGCGGCGTGGCATGTTTATTTCGGCGACGAGCGCTGTGTCGCGCCGGACGATCCCGAGCGCAACAGTAAAATGGCCGAAGACGTGTGGCTCGACTATGTGCCGATTCCCCCCAACCAGATACATTCCATTCCGGCGGAACGCGGCGGAGACGCAGCGGCGCTTGCCTATAACGAAGTATTGCAGTCTGTCAGTTTATTCGATTTGGTGCTGCTCGGCTTAGGAGAGGACGGCCATACCGCTAGTCTGTTCCCTGGGCAAGAGTGGGGAGAGCACGCTGGCAGCCCCGCTGTCATCGCGGTGCACGGCGCGCCCAAGCCGCCGCCGGACCGCGTTTCCTTGAGCGCCAACCGGTTGGGGCTGGCGCGCCAAGTGGTGTTTCTGGTCAGCGGCGTTTCCAAGCACCAGGCGGTGCTCGACTGGGTGGGCGGCAAGCCGATCCCAGCCGCCAGTATTTTTCCGCCTTACGGCATCGATGTCTTGCTAGAGCGGGCTTGCATGCTGGGAGACGACGATTAGTCCCGACGCTGTGGACTCTATCTCGGTTGCACCCGCCTTAGCGCACGTTTTGCGCACGGAATAGGTCGAGGGCGTCTTCCTCGAATTCCTTCAATCCATCGTGGTTTAATCCGATTTCCTGAAGCACATGGGATGCGCGATTGCCCCATTCCGCGTCGGCAAGACCGGCCGCGAGATTATAGAGGTGGGTCGCCATTTGCAGCATGGCCGCCAAGGTGAGCGCGGCGTGCTCGGTGTGCAGCTGATCGTGGTGAAAGCGCACCGCCTGGCAAACGAAATCCGGCAATTGCCAGTGGCGGGCGACTAAGTAACCGACGACCGCGTGGTCGGTCTTGAAGCGCCGGTCTTCACTGGGTAAGTCCGGCCAATTGGTCCCTTCGGTCAACCGGAACGATGCGCAATAATCGGGAAACCGTTGCATCAGGATCGGCACGCCGCAGTCGTGAAAAAGCCCCGTAATATACGCTTGATCGACCGCGATATTGCACGCCGAGACTTGTTTACAGGCAACGATGGACGTGAGCAAGGCGATGTCGGTGGAGCGCTCCCAGAATTTCTGATAGGCGACTTCGGCGCCGCCGATGGCCTTGCGCAGCGAAACGCCCTTGACGACATTGATTAGGGCGGTCAGCCCGATAATCAGCACCGCTTTGTCGATCCGCTCGATCCGCTTGCCGGTGTAGTAGAAAGGGGAGTTGACGAGCTTGAATATGGTCGCGGACAAGCCGACGTCCTGAGCGATTAGTTTGCCGATTGCGGTCATGCTAATGCGCGGCTTGTCGATTTCGGCGTAAATCGACTCCAGAATTTGCGGCTGGGGTGGAACGATCATTCCTTTTTTCAGCAACCGGTCGATTTGCTGCTGTTCCGCCTTGGTTAGCGTTTTCGCCATGCTGCATTCTCCGTGGACGGGCGGTGAGCGCGGTTTTGCGGCAGTGAGCGCGCGGAAATCCGCGGCGCCGC
>DOVS01000342.1 GCA_003519965.1 Betaproteobacteria bacterium | reverse complement strand
GGGGCGTTGCGCGCGGACGTGCGCCACCACGTCGGGGGCGTTGGGGTCGTCCGGCGTCAGGACGGCGATGTCGTGCCGCGCCGCCAGCTCGGCCACGCTGTCGAACCAGATATTTTCCGCCGGGTTGTCGTCATGAGTGAGCACTAGCGGCACGTCCACGCCGTGGGCCAGCAGCACCGACAAGCAGCGCACGCCGACGTTGTGATAGGCGAATACCACGGCGCGGGCCGCGGGGTTTTCTTCGCGGCGGTTCATTCCGTTTGTTCCAGAACGGCGTCGATGAGGTAGCGGGGGCGATGCCTCACTTGCTCGTAAATCCGGCCGACATATTCTCCCAGCAGACCGATGCCGAATAGCGTGATGCCGATGAGAAAAAACGCGATGGCAAAGAGGGTGAACACCCCTTGCACCTCGGGGCCGACGATGAGCCGTCGGATCGCCAGATAAACCACAAACAGCCCGGAGAATAACGAAATGCCGATGCCGAACAGCGAGAATATTTGCAGCGGCGCCACGGAAAACCCGGTCATTAAGTCGAAGTTAAGGCGGATTAACCCATAGAGCGAATATTTCGACTCTCCGGCGGCGCGTTCCTCGTGCGCTACGACCACTTCGGTGGGACGGGTGGCGAACGTATACGCAAGCGCCGGGATAAAGGTATTGATTTCCCGGCAGCTATTAATGGCGTCGATAATTTTGCGGTCGTAAGCGCGCAGCATGCAGCCTTGATCGGTCATTTGAATGTGGGTGATGTGCTCCCGCAGCCGATTCATGGCGCGCGAGGCGACATGCCGCCACCAACTGTCCTGGCGGCGGCGGCGAATGCTGCCGACATAATCGTGGCCTTCGTGTATTTTTTCGACGAGTTGGCCGATTTCCTCCGGCGGATTTTGCAAATCGGCGTCCAGTGTGACCACCATGCGTCCGCGAGCATGCTCGAAACCGGCCATAATCGCCATGTGCTGGCCGAAATTTCCGTTAAGTAGAACGACGCGCGTGACCGTGGGGCGGCGTTCGAATTGTTCGCGCAGCAGCGCGGCGGAGCAGTCGCGGCTGCCATCGTTGACGAAAATAATCTCGTAGTCGAGGCCGAGTTGGTCGAGGGCCGGGTAGAGTCGGGCGAATAGCGCCGGTAAGCCGTGTTCCTCGTTATATACCGGGACGACAATAGAGAGTTCGGGAAGGTTCATAGGCGCGTATTTTAACTCAGCGGCGGCTAACTATCTCGTGGTTTCGTTAATGATTTCCGTTATCGCGGCGCAGACCCGCTCCACATCTTTCCGTGTCATCGCCGGGAACAGCGGCAAGGTGGCGATTGCGCGGCCGACGCGCTCGGCGTGAGGAAAATCGCCTTCGCGCCAACCCATGTCTCGATACAGCGTAAATAAGTGGATCGGTGGATAATGAACGCCCACGCCGATATTCCGTTGGCGCATACGGTCGATGAATTCACCGCGGCCGATGCGCAGTCGCGCCAGCGGCAGCAGAATCTGAAACATATGCCAGTTGCTGTCGTCGAAATTCTCCGGCGGCAGTTCGCAGCCGAGCGAGCGGTCGAAACAATCGAAGTAATCTTGCGCTAATTCGCGTCGGCGAGCGTTGAAATGGTCGATTTGCTTCAGTTGGCCGAGGCCGATGCGGGCTGCGATGTCGGTCAGGTTGAATTTTCCGCCGGCGACATCGACATCCATTGTGCCGTCGGGAAATCGCACCACGCCCTGGAGCCGTAGCTTCTCGGCAAGCGGGCGCTGCGCTGCGTCGCTTAAGATCAGGCAGCCGCCTTCGCCCGTGGTTAGGTTCTTGTTGGCGTGAAAACTGATGGCGGTTAAATCGCCGAATGCGCCGATGCGCCGGCCGCGCCAACTTGCGCCCATGGATTGGGCGGCGTCCTCGACGACCCGTAGTCGATGTTTTTCGGCTAATGCGTAAAGCCGCTCCCGGTCCACCGGCAGACCGGCTAGATCGACGGGAAGAATGGCGCGGGTGCGCGAGGTGAGCGCCGCCTCGACGCACTCCAAATCGATATTGCGGGTCGCCGGGTGGATATCGGCGAACACTGGCGTCGCGCCGACGGCGAGAATAACGTTGGCGGTGGCGGCCCACGAGAGCGGCGCGGTGATGACTTCGTCGCCGGGGCCGACGCCGCACAGGCGCAGGGCCACCTCCAGCGCGGCTGTTCCCGAATTCAATGCGAGCACCGGGCGGCCGCCGAAATAGGCGGACAGCGCGGCCTCGAAGGCTTTGACCTGAGGGCCGCTGGTAATCCAGCCGGAACGGAGCACTTCGGCAACGCCAGCAATGGTTTCCTCGTCGATGGCGGGGCGGGGGAAGGGTAGGAAATCTGCCATGGTTATTCGTGCGCCGTCCGGGCGGGAATTCAACTGCGGGCGACGATAAAGACGCCGAAGATAATAATGCCGATACCGAGAAACCGCGTGAGCGTGACCGCTTCGCCGAACAGCCACCACGCGGCGATGGCGTTGACCACGTAGCCGATGGACAGCATCGGGTAAGCAATGCTTACCGGCACGCGCGACAGCGCCATGATCCACACCACCACGCTAATCACATAACAACTGAGCCCCCCAATAATATGGGGTTCGGTGGCCAACTGCCAGCCGACCGGCAGAATGTTGGCGCGGTCGAAGGCAAAGTGGCCGATGCTGTTGGTGCCGGCTTTGAGCAGCAATTGCGCCGTCGCGTTCAGCAGCACGCCAATGAGCACCAGGCTGAAACTGAGCAGCGTCATGGCGTTTTTACTACGATGCGGCGCGTATCTTGGGCGATTTTTATCATGGGAAGGCCTTCCTGCTTAAATTGTTTATAGGTATTCGGCTGCATGATCGCCAGAGCGTAGGGCGCTCGACGCCAGGCCGTTTCGAAATCCAATGCCGTTGGCAGCCACTTATGCGGCTCGTGCTTGACGCCGAAGGCCAGTTCGCCGCGATAGGCAACCAGGGTAACGGTGCGTTTAATGTAAAAAGGCAGCGTTTGCGGATACATGCCAACGCTATAGAAGGGCGCGCCGGGCTTGAGGTAGGGCTTGACTTGCTGGGCGATGGCATAGGAAGAGCTGGCCGGGGACAGGCTGTCGTGGCCGGTAATGACCAATTGGCCGCAGACCAGGCCGGTTGCCGCTAGGACAATCAGCGCCGGCTTGATCTTGCCGCGATAGCTGAGCGCCAGGGTCGTTAACACGCCGCTTAGCCACAGAACGGCGGCGATAATCAGCCACACGCGGTATTTTTCGTACAGCGGCAGGGGCACTTCGGGACTCGCGAGTCTGATCACGAACGGCGACAGCGCCAAGGCGGCGGCGGCAAGCAGCGCCATGGGCGCTGTCTGCCAGAATAAGGTCTTACCGCTGACGCGCGTCAGCCGCTCGCCCATTAGCAAGGCGAACGCCGGGAATATCGGTAGGATATAGGACGGCAGCTTGGAGTCGGAAATCGAGAAAAATACATAAATAGACACCGCCCAAACGAGTAGAAAGCGTTTCGGGTAAAAGCGCCGGCCGTTTCCTTTTTCCCAGCCGTGGAGCAATCCGTCGGCAGTTTGCACCAGCCACGGCAGCACGCCGGTCACTAAAATCGGCACGAAATACCACCACGGATGGTAACGATGAAGGTCCTTGGTGAGGAAGCGGTCGAAATGCTGATAAACAAAGAAAAAGTGGAAGAAATCCGGGTTGCGCAGCGAAACCGCCACGAACCAGGGCGCGGCAATCGCGAAAAATAACAGCAAACCGCCGCCGAGGCGCAGGCGTTTCCACAGCGCCCAATCACGGTGAATCAAGGTGTAGATCACCAGCGCCGCGCCGGGCAGCACAATGCCGATCAGCCCCTTGCTCAACACCGCCAGCGCAGTCGCCGCCCAGGCGGTGTACATCCACCGCGCGGTTTCCCGTGGATGCGCGCCATCCCGTTGCGCCAGCAGAAACCCCGCCAGGGACAGGGACATGAAAAACGTGACGCCCATGTCGAGGGTGTTGATATGGCCGATCAATACGTACAGTAGGCTGCTTCCCAGCACCAGGGCGGCGTAGAATCCGGCGTCGGGGCCGAATAGCTTGCGCCCGGTAAAATAGATCAGCAGGATGCCGAGAAATCCGGTGAGTCCGCCCCACAGCCGGGCGCTCCATTGATGTTGGCCAAAGACTCGATAGGCGGCGGCGGTCGCCCAATATTGCAGCGGCGGTTTTTCAAAGTATTTGAGGCCGTCTAGGCGAGGGGTGATCCAGTTGCCGGTGACCGCCATTTCTCGCGGGATTTCGGCGTAGCGGCCTTCATCCGGGCGCACCAGCTTACGGTATTGCAGGTTGCCGAACCAAACAACGGCAAGACAGAGCAGTAGCAGCAGTAGGCCGCGGTTCTTAAAGGTGGGCGCTAGCGACATGCCGACTCGGCGGTGAGTTTTGGAAAGCCCGCAGTATAGCACTCCCGCCGCGCCGGCCGGTAGGGCTGCGGCTTAGGATTTGGCCGCCGACTTGAGCAGCACCAAGGCGGCGCCGCCGCCGCCATCCACCGCGCGGGCTTGGCAGAAAGCCAATACTTCGTCGCGCTGCATGAGCCAGTGTTGCACCTTGCTTTTCAATACGGGTTCGCGGTTTTTAGACCCCAAGCCCTTGCCGTGGATAATGCGCACGCAGCGTAGGCCTTGTTTTTTACAGACGTTCAAAAACGCCGCCAATTGCTGGCGGGCCTCAATGCGCGTCATGCCGTGCAAGTCTAGTTCCGCCTGAATGACCCAAAAGCCGCGCCGCAGCTTGCGTAGGGTGGGACGCCCCATGCCGGGACGCAGGTAGGACAGCTCCTCGCCGGTTTCTTCCGCTTCGTCCCATGGAATAAAGTCGCTGAGAGAATCGATTAGGGCTTGCCGTTCGTCTCGCAGCGACTGCCGGGGAATGGGCGGCGTGCGCGAAGCGTGCGGGGGAACGCGGCTGCCGCGGCTGAGCGGCTTGACGCCGCGAATCGCCGCGCGGAACAGCGCGGCGTCGTCCGCTGGCGCGTCGTCATCGCCGCGGATTTTCGCCATGGGCTAATCGAGACCGTCCAGGTATCTTTCCGCGTCTAGCGCCGCCATGCAGCCGGTGCCCGCGCTAGTGATCGCCTGGCGGTAGATATGGTCTTGCACGTCGCCGGCGGCGAACACGCCGGGAATGCTCGTGGCGGTGGCGTTCCCGCTACATCCGCCTTGGGTGGCGAGATAACCGTTTTCCATGGCGAGTTGACCGTTAAATAGGTCGGTGTTCGGCTTGTGGCCAATGGCGATAAAGACGCCTTGCAGCGGGATGTCCTTCGTTCCGCCGCCGACGGTGTCCTTAATCCGCATGCCGGTGACGCCGGAGCCGTCCCCCAGCACCTCGTCCAATTGGTGATTCCATTCAACCGTCACGTTGCCGCCGCGGGTTTTTTCCAGCAGTTTGTCGATAAGGATTTTCTCCGCTGTAAATTTATCGCGGCGATGCACCACGGTGACATGGCGAGCGATATGAGAAAGATAAATTGCTTCTTCCACCGCGCTGTTGCCGCCGCCGATGACCGCCACATCCTGCCCCTTGTAAAAGAAACCGTCGCAGGTGGCGCAAGCGGAAACGCCGCGGCCTTGAAACGCCTGCTCGGAGGGCAGGCCAAGATACCTGGCCGAAGCGCCGGTGGCGATAATGAGCGCATCGCAGGTATAGACGCCTTGATCGCCGGTCAGGGTCAATGGCTTCTCGGTTAGCTTAGCGGTGTGGATGTGATCGAAAAGGATCTCGGCGTTAAAGCGCTCGGCGTGTTTTTGCATCCGCTCCATCAAGTCGGGACCTTGCACTCCTGCGATGTCGCCCGGCCAGTTGTCTACTTCGGTCGTGGTCATTAACTGGCCGCCTTGTTGCATGCCGGTAATCAGCACCGGACTGAGGTTGGCGCGGCTGGCGTAAACGGCGGCGGTATAGCCGGCGGGTCCGGAGCCGAGAATGAGTAATTTGCAGTGTTTCGTTGAAGCAGTCATGACATTTCTTCCATCGGGTTTATGGTTGATATGGACCTAAATTTAGCAGCAAAGTTGCGCGATTGTCGAGGCCGGTGGTTTTGCTCTCGCGCCGGTATGGGTGTCCCCGGCGGCATGGGAATGGGCCGGCAACCGAAGGTGCGGCTGGAGACGGGCGGGGCGAGAGGACAATACATTGTGTTGACGGGACGCCATGGAATGAGAAACGCCGCCGCGTACAGTGCGCATAATCATCGAGGAATACGACCGCCGTAGGAACTATCGATCCGCCCATGGCCCACCTTCAAATCCCAGATCGGCCGATGATCCGCCATCCTTCGGTCTGGCGATTGGGCTTAATAAAAGAGACACAAAACGCGCTTAGAATGGATTTTCGATACATAATTTATCGCGTGAGACACGAATATGCAGAGGAAAAAGCCATTGGGGCGGCGCGCTTTTCTGAAATTCGGCGTGTATTCACTGAGCGCCAGCGCCCTGGGCGTTATACTCCCCGGTCTTAGCGCCTCGGTCTTCGCGGGGACCAATGCGGAGGCACTGTCTGCGTTAATCGACGCGGCTAAGAGCGAAGGGCGGTTGAATGCGATCGCCTTGCCGCCGAATTGGGCCAACTATGGAGAGATTCTCCAGACATTCCACCAGCGTTACGGTATTCGTGTTCACAACGCTTCGCCTAACGCGAGCTCCGCGGAGGAACTGCAAGCGATTCGGGCGCTCAAGGGGCAGTCTCGTGCGCCGGATATTGTCGATGTGGGGCCCTCGTTCGCATTAATCGGCCAGCGCGAAAATCTATTTGCGCCGTATCAAGTGGCGGCCTGGGACACCATTCCAGCAGCGATGAAGGATCCGGAGGGCCATTGGTGCGGCGACTATTTCGGCGTGATTTCCTTTGCGGTGAACCGTAGCGTGGTTAAGC
>DOVS01000128.1 GCA_003519965.1 Betaproteobacteria bacterium | reverse complement strand
GACGCCATCAGCTCATGGTGGGTCAACCTGTTCGGCCACTGCAATCCTCGTATCAACGCGGCGCTGAAAACGCAACTCGATAACCTGGAGCACGTCATGCTGGCGGGATGCACCCATCAGCCGGCGGTCGAACTATCCGAACGCCTCGCCGCCCTTAGCGGACTCGATCGTTGCTTTTACGGCTCGGACGGCGCATCGGCGGTGGAAATCGCCCTTAAAATGAGCTTTCATTATTGGCGAAATCATGGAAAACCGGAGAAAACCGGCTTTATCAGCCTCGCCCACGGCTATCACGGCGAGACCATCGGCGCACTATCGGTGACCGATGTGGCCCTGTTTAAGGATACCTACGCGCCGCTGTTACGCCAAACCACGCAAGTTCCCAGCCCGGACTGGCGCCGCGCCGCGCCGGGCGAATCGGCGGAAGCCTATGCCTTGCGTTGCGCGCAGGCGCTGGAGGCGCACCTTGAACAACACCACGCCGCCACCGCCGCGCTGATCGTCGAACCCTTAATCCAGTGCGCCAGTGGCATGGGGATGTATGACCCGGTCTACCTGGCGCGCGCGCGGCAACTCTGCGACCGCTTCGCCGTGCACTTCATTGCCGACGAAATCGCCGTCGGCTTCGGCCGCACCGGCGCCTTATTCGCTTGCGAGCACGCATCGGTCCGCCCCGATTTGCTGTGCTTATCCAAGGGCATTACCGGCGGTTACCTGCCCATGTCGGCGGTGCTCGCTACCGAAGACCTCTACCAGGCGTTTTACCATGACGACACCGCCCGCGGCTTTCTTCACTCCCATTCCTACACCGGCAACGCGCTGGCTTGCCGGGCGGCGCTCGCTGTGCTCGATATTTTCGACCAAGATCAAGTCATCGCCGCCAACCGCGCCAAGACGGATGCGTTCAACCGCGCCGCCGCGCCGCTAGCGGCGCATCCGGCGGTGCGCAATTTCCGCAACATCGGCATGGTATGGGCGTTCGAGGTAGACGACCCGCGCCCCGATTTCGCCAACCGCTTCTACGCCGCGGCGCTGAAGCACGAGCTCCTGCTGCGCCCCCTGAGTAACACGGTCTATTTCATGCCGCCGTATATTATCTCGCTGGAAACCATGGACTGGCTGATCAAGCGCACGATCGAGGTCATCGACGCACTCTAGCCGCACCGCACCTTACCGCGTCATCGCGCCCACACCAACGTTGTTCTAATTCCCCACCGGTGGAAGGAACGCCTATGGAAAAATCTAGGCTTCCACTGATTATTTCACTGCCAGCCGTATTGGCCACGACGTCTTCATTTACCCTCGGACTGCCTCAACGGCGGCCTTGGCCTTGAATTCGACGCGATGGCGTTTACGTTTTTAGCCATAATCAGCGCCGCCTTCTCGCAAACATCTCGCACGCCGATCTTTAGCTTAGCAACCCGCCCGGTTTTGGGAACCGCGTCAATATCGCGTTTTCCCATAAATAATCCACGTAAAATGCACGGGTAACCAACATAACAATCGGATTGTCTCGTATCGCCAACCATCGGTTATTTCTTCATTTTCTCATCCTCGAAGAAAACACGCCTCGCAATATCCCGTGTTCTTGTTTCCACATAAACTCGGCCTTTATACCGCCATGAATCCATGTATTCCCTTTGCCCCTAACGCCTCGATCCAGCCGACCGTAAAGCGGACCACCGACCGCAAAAAGAACGCTAAGAACCACGCCGCTTTTGCGAACCGGCGGGAACCGCGAGTTAGCTTTTGTTTCCTTTGAATCCATTGAAGCGACACCCTGCCTTCCGGCTCGTTCCCAACAGCAATATCGCGCATCAACTGGAAGCGCCAAACTGGATCTGGCATTACATCCGCCCCATCTACGCCCTCCGGGAATACATCGAGGTCAATGCCGCGCCCGACGTTTTCAAACCACCATTCGCTATCTTCGCGAATAGACTAATTAAATCTTGGGGCGTCGAGACCCCCGGATAGCGCACTGCTTTTATTGGGGATTTGCCAAAATCCCTATTAGCTCATGAGCGGCTTCAGTTCGATGCAGCCGAATTAAATCAACGGGATTAATATCCGCCTGATTCATTGCGCCCCTCTCCTTGAACCAGAGCAGCGAGGCGAACAACGTGTTCTTCGCTCTTGCGAGCACGTTAGTTTTGTATTCTTCGTCGACTGTGAGGCCATTTCCATCCAAACCGTTGCTGAAGAAGGCCTCCGGCTTCTCGACCACGCTGTCCCTAAACATGTCGAAGGCCGCGATGAATAACGAGATCGCGATGAAGTTGCCCCTCAATGTCGCTGGGTTGAGGCATTTCTCCCAAGACTTGTCTGTGGCGCCCATGATCGGCCTAGCGGCTGCGTTGCGGGACCGAATGCCGCACACGCGGGAGAAGGGCGGTTCTAATATCCCGGCATTTTTCTTGTTGCACGATAATGAGGCCATGGTCCATGGCTTAGCGATCGGATACGGGTACGATGACAAAGATCGCACGGCATCTCTAGATTCATTACATGACGATAAGCCGAGCAGCGTGAAAATTCGAAGAAAACCGAAAGCGAAGGTTGAAATGCCAGGATCCTTGGCGGCGCCCTTTATTGCCTCCCTCTCCGGTTACCGAGTAGTGGGCCTAGCGTGGCGAAACGGCGCATGATCCTCCGCCTTCCCATCGCTGTCGATCTTCGCCTTCATCCGGTTGTCGCGCGCCTCATGTCCGGACGCCCGCCGCGGCGGCTAGGGACGCTGTAATCCATATCGGTTCAGTATCTGCGTAAACGCCCGCGACGCGAAAGCCTCGATCAAGTCCCGCCGCGCCGCTAGCTGACGCGGCGACCAGCGCCCGCGGATCTTCACCAAGTAGGCCTTCGAAATGAAATTACCGGCCGCCGGCCGCGGATCGCCGACCGTCCCGCCCAACGGGATCAAGTCGAAGCTGTGGGGGAAGGTTTGCCGAGTGTAGCGGCCCAACTGGTACATAATCAGCGCCACGTCCGCCCTGCCGTGGGAC
>DOVS01000274.1 GCA_003519965.1 Betaproteobacteria bacterium | reverse complement strand
CGTCCTGCGCCGCATGTCGCTGGTCGATGAACAAAACGGGCGGCGGGTGCGCATGGCCCACCTTGCCATTGTCGGCAGCCACAAGGTCAATGGCGTGGCGAAGCTGCATACCGAACTGATGAAATCCACGATCTTTACCGACTTCAACCGATTCTATCCCGGTAAACTGATCAATATCACCAACGGCATCACTCCGCGCCGCTGGCTCTACCACACCAATCGCAATCTCGCCTCGCTGATCTCGGCGCACACTGGGCGCAGTTGGATTATGGATCTCGCGCAACTGGAAAAATTAACCCCCCTGGCGGACGACCCCGACTTCCATATGGAATTCCACGCGGTTAAGCTCGCCAACAAGCAGCGGCTGGCCGATTACGTCCGCGATAACGTCAATATCGAGATCGACGTCCACTCGCTCTTCGATGTCCAAGTCAAACGCTTCCACGAATACAAGCGGCAGTTGCTCAACGTGCTACACGTCATTACACTGTATAACCGCATCCGCGCCAACCCTGCCGCCCCCCGTGTGCCGCGCACGGTCATCATCGGCGGAAAGGCCGCCCCCAGCTACTATCTCGCCAAGCTAATCATTAAATTAATTCACGACGTGGCGGATATCGTCAACAACGACCCGGCGGTCAGCAACAAACTCAAATTGGTCTTCGTCCCCAATTACGACGTCACCGTCGCCGGCTACATTATCCCGGCGGCGGATCTATCGCAGCAAATTTCCACCGCCGGCACCGAAGCCTCCGGCACCGGCAATATGNNCAACAATGACCCGCTGGTTGCGGACCGGCTGAAAGTGGTATTCATTCCCAATTTCAACGTCAAGCTGGGACACCATATTTATCCCATGGCAGACCTGTCGGAACAGATTTCGACAGCGGGAATGGAGGCATCGGGCACCGGTAACATGAAGTTCGCCATGAATGGGGCACTGACCATCGGTACGCTGGACGGCGCCAATATCGAAATTGGCGAAAAAGTAGGAGAAGAGAACATCTTCATCTTCGGCCGCACCGCCGAGGAAATCGCGGCGCTCAACGCCAACGGCTACAACCCATGGGATTATTACCATGGCAATACCGAACTGAAACAAGCGCTGGACATGATTCAACACGGTTATTTCTCGCTGGACGAACCATCGCGCTACCAGCCGATTTTCGACATTTTAACCCATCAAGGCGACCGCTACTTCTTACTGGCGGATTACACCGCCTATGTCGCCTGCCAGGAACAAGTGGACGCGCTTTATCTCAACCAGCCGGAATGGATCCGCAAAACCATCCTCAATGTCGCGCGCATGGGACATTTTTCCAGCGACCGCACCATCCGCCAGTACGCGGAAGACATCTGGCGCGTCCAACCAGTCGCCCACGATTGAGGCAAGCTGACAGCGGGACGGGAAAACCCGTGATGCGGGTTTTCGACCGTTCCGGCGGCGCGACGACCACGGAGAGGAAAACGCCGTCGAGCGCCGGAAACCAAGCGGCCTTTAATCACTGCCGCGCCAGCGGCGCTGGCGCGTATTTGCGCATCCGCCGTTGACGGCGAAAAAACGATCGCTAGCCCATCATGCTGAACCAGCGCGCCCACGAGCGCGGAAAACATCAGCGCGGCGGCGCCTCAATCCCACGCCGCCACTGCGAAAATGCAAGCGCTAAGACAGGCCAAGCCGCTCCATCCGGTAGCGCAACGCGCGGAAGGTAATCCCCAATAGCCTGGCCGCCGCGGTTTTATTGTAGCGAGTTTTCTCCAGCGCTTCCTGGATTGCCTCCTTCTCTAGCTGCTCTAAATACTCCGGCAAGGGCGCCTTGCCCGCCGGAGCACCGGCGGAAACCGCGGCGTTCGTTTCCGGCAAACCGATATCCTCTCCCTCGATCCGGTCGCCGCCGCATAACGCCAGCGCCCGCTCCAAAATATTTTCCAACTCCCGCACGTTGCCCGGAAAATCATAGTGCGCCAGCGCCTGAAGCGTTGTATCGGCCAGCAGCGGGGCCGCCATCCCCGAATCGGCGGCTAGGCGCGCCAATAGCGCGTGGGCAATCGTGGGAATATCCTCGCGCATGTCGCGCAATGGGGGCATCCGCAGCTCAATCACGTTCAGCCGGTAATATAAATCCTGGCGAAAGCGCCCGGCCTCGACACAAGCGGCTAGCCCTTGATGGGTCGCACTAATAATACGCACATCCCCGCTTTCTTCCTGCGTCGCGCCGACCTTGCGCACCTTCTTCTCCTGGATGGCGCGCAGCAATTTCACCTGCATCGACAACGGTAAATCGGCAACCTCGTCGAGAAACAAGGTGCCGCTGGCGGCGGCCTGAAAAAACCCGTCCCGGTCCTGCTCCGCGCCGGTGAACGCCCCTTTCTTGTAGCCGAAAAATTCGCTCTCCATTAAATTTTCTGGGATCGCGCCGCAATTGACCGGCACGAACGGCTTATCGCGCCGCGCCCCGTTTTCGTGAATCAAGCGCGCCGCCAATTCCTTGCCGCTGCCGGATTCGCCGCTAATATAAATCGGCGCTTGGCTACGAGCGAGCTTATCGATCATCTGGCGCACCTTCCCCATTACGGGAGAATCGCCGAGAAGCGTATGGGCGGAAGGGGTGGCCGCCACCGTGTCGGAAAGCGAGAGCGCCGCCTTGACTAGGCCGCGCAGCTGCTCCAAGGAAACCGGCTTGGACAAATAATCGAACGCCCCCGCCTTGAGCGCGGCGACGGCGTTGCCGGCGCTGCCGTAAGCGGTAATCACCGCCACCGGCAACGCCGGATAATGCCGTCCGATATGCGCCACCAGCTCCAAGCCCGTACCGTCCGGCAAACGCATATCCGTCAAACACAAATGATAAGCGTCCCCTTGCAAACAGCGCCTGGCCTCGGCTAACCCCATCGCCCGCGCCACTTCCAACCCCATGCGCAGCAACGCGAGTTCCAGTAATTCGAGAATGTCCGCCTCGTCGTCTACCAGCAAGACGCGGCGCGGCGTAGCGGCTTTCGATCCTTCACGTCGCGTATTCAACACGGCTCTCCTCTGAAAGAAATACGGAACTGCCCGCCCGTCGGTTCCTCTCCCGCCACGTAATCCAACATCGCCCCGTTGGCGTCGCATAGCTCGCGCGCCACATACAAACCCAACCCCGTGCCTTGGCTGGCCGTGGTGAAAAATGGCTCNNCCGGGGCCATCGTCGCGAACGATTAGTTGTATAACATACTCTTTATCGTCCAACCCGGTAATGGAAACCACGATGCTGCCCGCCTGGCGGCGGCAATGCCGCCAGGCGTTGCGGCACAGATTCCATAACACTTGGTTCAGGTGCGATGGGTCGAAACACACGCCGCGCGCATCCTCGACCGTGACGACGAATAGCTCGGGATCGATTCTCTCCATCAGGGCGAACTCCTCGACAAACGCAGACACGTAGCGTGCGAGATCGATGCGTTCCGGCGCCGCGCGGTCGCGCCGGTTCAAGCGCAACACCTCCTGCACCATTTTATCCAGCCGCCGGGTATTATCCTGGATAATTTGCAACAACCGGGATTGAGACGGCGTAACGCCCGTATCCTCCAACAATAGCTCGCTGGCGTAGCTGATGGCGCTTAAGGGATTACGGATTTCATGCGCGATATTCGCGGTTAACCGGCCCAACGCCGCCAGTTTGAACTGTTGCGCCTGAGCCTGGATGCGCCCCACATCCTGGAGGAAAATAACCGCGCCCCGTTCTCGACTAACGCCCACCGGCATAAAATTTGTCCGTAGCGGCTTACCGGTGACGGGAGCGCGCAGCGCCTTGTTTTCTACGAGTTCCTGCGCCTGCCAGCGGCGATAGTGCGCGGCCAGCGCGGGGAAATAGTCGCGCAGCATCGGTTCATGACGCAACAGCAAGGAATTCCCCAACAGATTGGCCGCTTGGGCGTTATGCTGGCGCAGCCTGCCGCCGCCGTCCACCACCAGCACGCCGTCATCTAAATTTTGGATAATCCGCTGATTGACTTGGGCGAGATTTTCCAAGTCGATGCTTTTAGCTTCGGCTTCGGCTTCGGTCGCCACCAACCGGCGCGCTAGAATATGCGCCAGCCCGGCAATGGCGAAAAAACCGGCGCTGAGCAAGGCGGCCTGAAAAAACCCCGCCGTCTCCGCGCCCAGCACGACCACCCGATAAGCATGCTCCAGAAAAACGGCAATACTGGCGAAGGTCGCGTGCAAACGCACTAGCCGTCCCCGGCCGACCAAACCGGAAGTCGCCAATGAGACAAGCAACAACAAACCCAAACCGCTTTTCAGCCCTCCGCTGGCATACATCAACACGACGACAAAGGTGACGTCGCCCAACACATGGACCGTCAGCTGAATATCGAAACGCGGCCAATGAACGCCAAGAGGAATAATCAGCAGGGCGGAAAATAGCGCGTAAGCAATGCTGACCGCGAAGAATAAGGCCGGATCGGCGGCGCCATAGGTCAACGCCGGGCCGAACATCACATAACTGGCGACGAAAACGCCGGAAACCGTCAGCCGGTAAAGGTTAAAATAATGCAGCGACCGCCAGCGCTGATTGGATAGAACCGCCTTCGCCGCCAGATTATTCAACGGTGCTCCCCCCATTATTCCCCGGCCGGGGCGGGATACCCAGGTTACGCTCGATGCCGCTTCCGGTGATCGTCACAACAATAATACCGACCGTGGCAAAGAACACCCTCGCTTTTCGGCAAAAAAACGCGACAATGGGCGCAGCGCACCATATCTTCCGATCCGCTCGGCTGGCGCGGCGGTTTCGGCCGTCTTCCTGGCGTCTTCTTCCCCTTAATGGCCGGATAGACCAGCAGGAAAAATAACAAGGTAAGAAGTAAATACTTAGTCAATGCTCGACAATCGCCAAATCAATGGGTTAACGTAGGAAGTGATTAATGCCCACTGGGAAATTACTGCTTGCGCGCATCTTCCCGTTTCCGTCTAGGCATCGCGTCCATGATATCAAACCCCCCCGCGAGTTAAAAGCGCGCCGCCGCTTGTCCGCTCAAAACAACCGTTCGTCCCCGCAGCCTTGACACGTCCGCGGCGGCGCCAGTTATGATACGGGCATAAGAACGACAAACCGCGCCCGATCTTCAGGGAAGCTGGTTTCACCACTTTAGAAATTTATTGTTTATAATCTAGCGAAGTATCTTGAGAAGCCGAGGAAACGATCATGTCGATTAAACGCCAGACCGCCATTGCCATTAGCGCCGCCTTCCTATCCGGCGGCATCGGCGCCGCCAATGCGGCAACCCCCGCGACAGGGACCACCGCCCCAACAGCGACCGCGCCAGCAACCACTAGCGCGCCAACCGCCACAACGGCGCCCGTCGTCCAGCCGCCGGCGGCGCAAGCCGTTACCCGCGTTAACCAGAATCTAGCCGCCCAGCCCGCCAATCCCGGCCTACGGAACGCCGTACAACGGATAGAGCGTAACCAAGAGCGGCATGCGGTCGAACGGGTAGAGCGCGTGGAAAAAGCGGAGCGTCCCGAACGTGCGGAGCGTCCCGAACGTGCGGAGCGTCCCGAGCGTGTAGAGCGTCCCGAACGTGCGGAGCGTCCCGAGCGTGTAGAGCGT
>DOVS01000297.1 GCA_003519965.1 Betaproteobacteria bacterium | reverse complement strand
AACTTGTACGACTTGCCGCCGGAAGAAGCCCAGTCGATCCCCACGGTCTGCTCGTCGCTGGAAATTGCGCTGGAGTCCCTGGATAAGGACCGCGAGTTCCTTACCCACGGCGGCGTATTGTCCAACGATATGATTAATGCGTATATCGAACTGAAGATGGAAGAAGTTACCCGCTTCCGTATGACCACCCATCCTGTCGAGTTTGATATGTATTACAGCATTTAAGCAGGGACAGCGCAGAAAGGGGACGGAGATTTTTCGTCCCCTTTTGCATTTGGCGGCGGTTGCGTTGAATAATTGGCTGTCATACACTGGTTTGGTTCATCGCGCACGGGCGCTAAGGCGCGGGGCGGCGTTGCTCCCTTTCTGCGGCTTTCACCTTATGAGAAAAATCCACGCTTATTTTCTTTCCACGGTTTTAGCGGGATTGGTGCTGGTCGTGGCGTTGCCTGCTCAGGCGGCAATTTACAAATATGTGGATAAGCAGGGAAACGTTACGTATACCAATATCCCCGTCAAAGGAGCGAAAAGAGTCACCCTCGAGCCAATTACGACGATTACCCCTTCTCGGTTGAACAGAGAAACGCCGGCGAGATTCCCTCGGGTCAAGGCGGGCGCACAGCGTAAGCGGGATAGTGTGCGCCGTAAGATTTTGGGAAATGAACAGGCCGCCGAACAAAAATTGCTCGATGCGGCAAGAAAAGCGCTTGCCGAAGGCAAGGCGGTGCGCCTAGGCAGCGAGCATAATTATCAGAAATATTTGGACCGGATTCAAAAACTAAAAGACAACGTAATCCGGCACGAAAAAAATATCCAGGCGCTAAAAAAAGAAATCGCCATTACCAAATAAAGTGTGCGGATAACGAATATTCCGGGATTCGCCCGCTTTTTTCCTGACGCGTTTTTCGCTATTCGTTCCGCTTTAACCCGATAAAAGGTCATACGACGTGTTTCCGGCATTATTTCCCGGCCTGGAGAATCTGAATACCGCGGTTTTTTTATTTGATCAATCGTTCCGCGTCAAATACATCAACGCGGCGGCGGAAAATCTATTTGGCCTCAGCCGCAACCAAGCGATCGGTCAATCGCTAGGGCAGTTATTTATTGAGGCCGCGATGCTTGATTTGGCCGTTACGCATGCGCTGGCGCATTTTGCGAGCTTTACCGAACATGAAGTCATGCTGGAGACGCCAGGCCGTCCCAGCATTTGCGCCACCTGTGTCGTGACGCCGGTGGAAATGGATGCGGTGCGGCTAATTATGGAGTTTTTCCCGCTGGACCAGCAGCTTAAAATTGCTCGGGAAGAGCGGATGCTGCTCCAACAGCAAGAAAATCGCGAACTGATCCGCAATCTTGCGCATGAAATTAAAAATCCTCTGGGAGGAATTCGGGGCGCGGCGCAACTACTGGAGCGGGAGTTACCACGGCCGGACTTGCTGGAATACACCCAGGTCATTATCAAGGAGGCGGATCGTTTGCAGTCGTTAATGGACCGGCTGCTGACGCCTCACCGTATTCCGCATTTCGCGCCGACTAATATTCATGAGGTGCTGGAGCGGGTGCGCTCGCTAAGCATGGCGGAAACCCCGGAGACCGTAATCATTCAGCGAGACTACGATTTGAGCTTGCCGGCGCTCATGGCGGATCAGGAACAGCTGATTCAGGCGATACTCAATATCGTGCGCAATGCGGTGCAGGCCATGGAGGGCCATGGCGAGATCGTCTTGCGCACCCGGGTGGCCCGCCAAGTCACCTTAGCGAAAAAACGTTACCCGCTCGCCATTCAAGCGGTTATTATCGATAACGGGCCGGGAGTTCCCGAATCCATCCGGGAGCGGATTTTCTACCCGTTGGTCTCGGGGAAGGAGGGCGGCTCCGGTCTTGGGCTAACGTTAGCGCAAACGTATATAAACCGGCACCAGGGCGCTATCGCGTGTGACAGCCGCCCAGGCGCTACCCGCTTTACAATATTATTGCCAATTAATCCATGCGAGACAGAGTAGAAACGGACGCCATGAAACCGGTTTGGATTATCGACGATGATCGCTCCATTCGTTGGGTTTTGGAAAAGGCGCTAACACGGGAAGGGCTGACGTATACGTCGTTTTCTTCGGCGCAGGACGCGTTAAGCGCGCTGGAGACCGCCGCGCCGCAAGTCATGGTCAGCGATATCCGCATGCCCGGGATCTCTGGCCTGGATTTGCTAAACGCGCTGAAGCAGCGGCTGCCCGACACGCCGGTTATTATCATGACGGCCTATTCCGATCTCGACAGCGCGGTTGCCGCTTTCCAAAGCGGCGCGTTCGAATATTTACCCAAGCCTTTCGACGTGGATCACGCCATTGAGCTGATTCGGCGGGCGTTGGATGAAAGCTTGCGCCAGGGAGCGCATGACGAAGCCATGGAGCGGACGCCGGAAATTTTGGGCCAGGCGCCGGCGATGCAAGAAGTCTTCCGCGCTATCGGCCGACTGGCCCACTCTCACGTCACCGTGCTGATTACCGGGGAGTCCGGTAGCGGCAAGGAGCTGGTGGCGAGGGCGCTGCACCGCCACAGCCCGCGCGCCGATAAACCCTTTATCGCGCTTAACACCGCAGCGATCCCCAAGGATTTACTGGAGTCGGAGTTATTTGGCCATGAGCGAGGCGCGTTTACCGGCGCCCAGGCCATGCGGCGCGGCCGCTTTGAACAGGCCGATGGCGGCACGCTATTCCTGGATGAAATCGGCGATATGCCGGCGGATTTGCAAACTCGGTTGCTGCGCGTGCTGTCCGACGGTCAATTTTACCGGGTGGGCGGGCATCAGCCGATTAGCGCCGATGTCCGGGTTATCGCCGCGACGCACCAAGACCTGGAAAAGCGCGTTAAGGAAGGGCTATTTCGAGAAGACTTATATCACCGCCTGAATGTCATTCGCCTGCGCTTGCCGCCGTTGCGCGAGCGGCGCGAGGATATTCCGTTGCTCGCTAAGTCTTTTTTGCAAAAGAGCGCACAGGAATTAGGCGTCGAACCGAAACGCTTATCCGATGGCGCGCTGAAATACCTTTCCGTGCAAAGCTGGAGCGGCAATGTGCGTCAGTTGGAAAATGTCTGCCATTGGCTGACGGTCATGGCGCCAGGACAAAATATCGAGATTAGCGACCTGCCGCCGGAATTGCGCGAGGGGCAGGGCGTCATTGAAACCCATTGGGTAAAAGCACTCGAGCACGAGGCGGAAATGGCGCTCAATCAGGGGACGCCCGCCGTCATGAATCATTTCCAGCAACAACTAGAAAAAACGCTTATTATCAAAGCGTTGCAGCATACCGGCGGGCGTCGGATCGATGCGGCCCAATTGCTCGGCGTGGGGCGAAATACCTTGACGCGGAAAATTCAGGAGCTGAAGCTGGAAGAAAAAAGCCGTACGGATTAAGGCGCTAGCTTGGGATATCTAGGACGGCAATAACCGGTGCATGGTCGGAAGGACGCTCCAACCGGCGGGGCGCCTTGTCGATGCGGCAGGCGATGCAGTGTTTCGCTAACGGTGCGCTCAACAGAATATGGTCGATACGTAATCCCAGGTTCCGGCGAAAAGCATTCATGCGGTAATCCCACCAGCTATAACTCGCGTCCTCTTGGGGGAAAAGACGAAAGCTGTCCTTTAGCTCCAGCCCCAGCAGTGCTTGCAGCGCCGCCCGCTCGGGCGGGCTGCACAGGATTTTCCCCTCCCATGCGGCCGCATCGTAGACATCGCGGGCTTGCGGGGCAATATTGAAGTCACCTAATAGCGCCAGCCTGGGATAGCGTGCTAACTCGGTTTGTAGCCAATGATGTAGCGCCGCTAGCCAGCGTAGCTTGTAATCGTATTTGTCGGAGCCGACACTCTGACCGTTGGGCGCATAGACGCAAACGATCCGTACCCCCTCGATGGTTGCTGCAAGCACTCGCTTTTGCGGGTCAACCCAGTCGGGAATGGCGTTGACCGTTTCATGGGCGGCGGCCTTACTAAGAATCGCGACACCGTTGTAGGTCTTTTGGCCACTGTAACTGGCATGGTAACCCGCTGCATGAAACGCGGCTGCGGGAAAAAAGGGGTCGTCCAGCTTGGTTTCTTGCAAGCAGACCACGTCTGGCTGCTGGGCGACAAGCCAGTCCAGCACATGCGGCAAACGCACTTTTAGGGAGTTAAGGTTCCACGTGACTAGCTGCATTCGGTTAAGGGGCGGCGGCGCTGGGCCGGGAAGGGCGCGCCGCACCGCTGCGCGGGTAGCCGGCGGCGTCTAGCACCGCGTTCCACCGACTGGCCAGAAATCCCTTGAGCGGCGCGGTATGACCCACGACGAGCACTGGAACCTCGAGTCCTCCGGTTAATTGCTTCAGTTTTTCGGCGATTTTTGGATCGGTAGGGTTTTGGGCGGTATAGGGAATACCCCGCTTGCTCAGTAAATCTCGTGCTTGCCGGCAGGGGTCGCCGCACTGCGTGATAAATAAAGTGACCGGATATTTCCGCGCCGCTACTTGGGTGGCGTAGGGAAACTTGGCGCTTTCCACCACGCTGGGCGTGAGCTTTTTTTCCTGGACGTCGCGAGCGGCGGACGGTGGGGGCGTATCCGTGTAATGAACGGTTCCTTGCGGGTCCACCCAACGGTACATGGCGGCGTGGGCGGTTGCCGCGGCGAATCCCAGCAGCAGGCCGACTAGCACCGCCTTCATTAAATACGAAGCCCTTTTAATCGTTTACGGTAATAATGCTCGCGCAAGATCATACCCAAGAGAAATCCCAC
>DOVS01000303.1 GCA_003519965.1 Betaproteobacteria bacterium | reverse complement strand
CTTTCACGCGAGGACGGTGGCCAATATTACCGCCTTCGAATTTTTCGCCGGACGACCAAGCGGCTTCCTCGGACTCGACCTTGACGGCGGCGCCGGACATATCGGCGTGCCACGTCACGGAATCGAACACGAAAAACTCCGGCTCCGGGCCGAAATATGCGGTATCGCCGAGACCGGTGGATTTCAAATAGGCTTCAGCACGCTTGGCGATAGAGCGGGGGTCGCGGTCATAGCCCTTGCCGTCGGTGGGCTCCACCACGTCGCACGTGAGAATTAAGGTCGTCTCGTCCATGAAGGGATCGATATTGGCGGTTTCCGGGTCGGGCATTAGCAACATATCCGATGCTTGAATCCCTTTCCAGCCCGCGATAGAGGAGCCATCGAAGGCATGGCCGTTCTCGAACCACTCCTCGTCAAGCTTGTGCGCTGGCACGGATACATGTTGCTCTTTACCGCGGGTATCGGTAAAACGTAGATCAACGAACTTAGCATCGTTCTCTTTGACCATTTTTAAAGCATCGGCGACCGCCATGTTTTTCTCCTGTAAATCACGTAATTAACAACCAACCCCCAATTTGGGTTCGAATCGCCCGTTGGCGCTCGAATGTGCATGCAGCGGTAGCATGAATCATGCCATGCCAATCAAACAAAAAACCATTTTGCCACAACTAGTTTGCGTATAACAGCGAAGTTTAAAGGCACCGTGTTGGTGCAAAAATGCCTGTGGCGCGCCGTTATGGTGCGGCCCGCAAGTGTAGGTGAATTGCGCGGAAATAGGAATTGTTCTCCATAACCGCTCCCATAGCGACTCGCAATGCAGCCATTCGCGCGGGGTCGGCATAGGCGGCGGAAAGGAATATCTCCGCATCCACCTTGCCCTCCAGGTAATGGAAAATCACTTTATCCGCTTCATCCGAAGAAATATTCAGCTCCTGCGTCAAATGCGCCAGCAGCGTGTCCCGATCCGGCAACACCAGGGCAGGCTTGGCGATGGAATCGTCTTCCGGGTCCACGTGGACCATCGCGTCGAGCACGTGGTGGCGCTCCCGCAAACGGGCGCGGGCCGTCTCGGCGATATAATGGCCTTCCGACACGCTGATGCGGGGGTCGACCAGTACGTGGGCGTCCACTAACGCCTGCTCGCCCATTTTGCGGGTGCGCAACTCGTGAAGACCCTGCACGCCCGGCGTATCGCACAATGTCTGACGGATCGCCTCGACCGCCTTGTCGTCCAAGCCGGTGTCGATCAGCTCGGTCACCGCGTCGTAGGCGAGCTTCCATCCCATGCGGACAATCATGAACGCCACCAGCGCCGCCGCCAGCGAATCCATGAACGTATACCCCAGTAAATTACCTGCGATCCCTATGGTTCCGATTAACGACGTCGCCGCATCCGCGCGGGTATGCCACGCGTTGGCGGCAAGCAGCTGGGAATGCAGCCGGCGGGCGGCCCGCATCATATAGTGATACAACGTTTCCTTGCTCACTAGCGTCAGGAACGCAATCCATAACGCGGCGACATGGACTTTCTGCATGGCGGCCGCCGATTGCAGACGCACCCCGGCTTTCCACAAAAAGGAAAAACCGACGATCATCAGCACGACCCCCAAGAACAGCGTTGCCGCCGTTTCGATTCGCTTGTGACCGTAGGGGTGACGGTCATCCGCCTCCACCGCACCATGATGGCTGGCAAATAACACCAGCAGGTCGGACAACACGTCGGAGAGGGTATGCAGTCCATCCGTCAGCAACGCCTGGGATCTGCTGAAAAACCCGACGACGATTTGCAGCGCGCTGAGCCCTACGTTCACGCCCAAACTCACGAGCGTGACTTTTTGCGCCGCGCGCAGCCGTTGCCGGCCGGAAACGCCGGGCGCCGCTGAAGGATGAGAGGGTGGCGAGGAAAACATCGCGTCAATCACGGGATAAAGATCGGAATTTTACCGAAATGCGCGGCGCAATGCAGCCCGTCTCGCGGATGGCGTGTAACGGCGCCGGGTTTTTGCCTATAATTCTCCTCTTTAGCCACACGGAACACGCCGTTATGAGCGATTGTTACGCCGTCATCGGCAACCCCATCGCGCACAGCCAATCTCCTTTCATTCATGCGGAATTCGCCCGCCAAACCGGGCAAGATCTCCACTACCGCGCGCTGCTTGCGCCCCGGGACGGATTCACTAGCGCCGCGCGCCAATTCCAGGCAGAGGGCGGGAAAGGCATGAACGTCACCGTACCGTTCAAGGAAGAAGCGTGGCGGTTCGCCACCCAGCTCACCGAACGCGCGCGGCTAGCGGAAGCGGTGAATACGCTCCAATTCGGCGCCGAAGGCATCCTCGGCGATAATACCGATGGCGCCGGGCTGGTGCGTGATCTCCAGAACAACCTAGGCTTTTCGCTGAGCGGAAAGACGATTCTCCTGATGGGGGCGGGCGGCGCCGCCCGCGGCGTGCTCCAGCCGCTGCTAGCCCAGCGCCCTGCCCGGCTGACGCTGGTTAATCGCACGCCAGCGCGGGCGGATGCACTGAAACGGCAATTCGCCGCCCATGGAGAAATCCTCGCCTGTGGCTACGCCGCGCTGGCGCAACCCCACCAGCTAGTCATCAACGCCACCTCCAGTAGCTTGCATGGCGCGCTGCCGCCCTTGCCGGAAACCATTTTTACGCCCGGAGCGCTCGCTTACGACATGATGTACGCTAAAGAGCCTACGCTATTTTTGCGCTTTGCCGCCGCCCACGGGGCGTCGCGCCTGGCCGACGGCGTGGGCATGCTGGTGGAGCAAGCGGCGGAATCATTTACTTTATGGCGCGGCGTGCGCCCCGACACGGCGCCGGTCATTGCCTTGCTCAAATCGTGCTAAAG
>DOVS01000350.1:1288-3542 GCA_003519965.1 Betaproteobacteria bacterium | reverse complement strand
ACCGACGAGGATTGGCGCAACCGCGAGAAATGGGAGCAGTACGAGAACGCGGTGTGCGATATGGTGGAGCGCACCAGCACCGATCTTTCTCCTTGGACGCTGGTGGAGGCAAACGATAAATATTTCGCCCGCATTAAAATTTTGAAGACGTTGTGCGGTGCTATCGAGGCGGCGCTGGAACGGCTTCCCCACCATAAGAAGAAAAAATAAGCGCTACAGCTTCATCGGTAAAATCACCATTTGCGCACCCATCAAATGCAGCCGCCGTTGCAGGGTGGCGGCGGTTTGGTTGTGAAGCGTCCGGGTCAACCAGTTGTCGTGGGCAAAGATCAAGGTGCTGGCGAAAAAGACGCAATTGGGAAATGTTTCCCGTACTTGTTCGGCCAGCCGGGTAAGCTCCGCCGCGGTGTCGGTGCCGAAGGCGCGGTAGGCGGCCGCCGCCAAACCATGGCTGTGGCAAAAAGCGGTGTAGTAATCGAGGCCTTCGTCCACTTCTTGCCGCAATGTGTCCAGCGCGCCGTCGCCGCCGTAGCTTTGCGAGTCCACTTCGCCCACGCGGAGAAAAACGAAGTTCTTGAAATGATCGGGAAACAAGCGCTGCACCCACAGCAGGGTATGCATGCCGGCGCCGCGATTTCTCCCCACCATGAATATCGCGGTAGGGCGGGTGGGATCGATGTCCGGCAAGGGTGTCGGCGGCGATCCCGGCTTCAGCGTGTAGAGTCCGTCTATTTTGCGCAGCTGCGTTTCGGTTTCCGCGTAGTGTTTTCTGATGAGCAAGCAGACCACGATCACCGCGACGGTGGCGACGACCGTTTCCCACGCACCGGCGGCGAATTTTTCCCGCAGCAGCACCAGCAGGATGCCGCCGGCGACGACAAAACCCACCCACGACAGTAGCAGCCGCGCCAGCCAATTCGCCCGCCGTCGCCGCTGACGCCACCAATAAACGCACAGGCCAAGCAACGATAGGGAAAAGGTTAAAAAAACGTTGATGCTGTACAGCACCACCAGCACCGCGACCCGGCCTCGGGTCAGCCACAGAATCACCAGCGCCGCCAGCCCCATGAGGACAACGCCGTACTTGGTGACCAAGCGGCTGGAAAGATAGCTGAATTGATGGGGCACCCACTGATCCGCCGCCATGTTGGCCAATACCGCCGGGCCGCCGAGAAACCCGGTGTTGGCGGCGACCAGCAGCAAGCCCGCCTCGAACAGCATCACCACCGGCAGCAACACGGGGCCGAGCGCGACGCCGCCCAGCCGCCAGTTTTCCATCACCGCTTTGAACACCGTGGCGTTCAGCGTTTCTCCCGGCGTATAGGCCACGCGCCACAACAGGTAGAGCAGAAGAATGCCGCCGGCCGTTAGCGCCAGGGACGAGGCGATGTAGAACATGGTCCATTTGCCGGTTTTGACGCGCGGCTCCGCCAGGGTATTGACGTTGTTGGAAACCGCCTCCAGCCCGGTATAGGTTCCGCCGCCCTGGGAATAGGCGAAAAGCAGCAGGGAGGCGACGAATGTCCATCCCATCTGACCGCCGAGCTGGCGCGTTTCGCCCAGCGTATCGGGAATCAGGCTGGGTAAACGGCTGGCGTGCGCCAGAATGCCGCCGCCGATGAGGACGACGTGGGTCACGACAAATCCAAGGAATATCGGCAGTAAGAAGCGGATACTTTCTTTCATTCCCCGCAGGTTGAGCAAGATCAGCAACAAGATCAGCAACATCGCCGCCAGCGGCCGATGCGCTTGGGCGGATAGCGGCAGCAGGCTGAATATCGCGTCCACCCCGCCGGCGACGGAGATGGCGATGGTCAGCACGTAATCGACGATCAGCGCCGCCCCCGACACCAGCCCGGCGTGCGCGCCGAGAAGCCGCGTCGCCACTTTATAGCCGCCGCCGCCGGACGGAAAGAGTTCGATCACCTGGTTGTAGGCGGCGGCGATGATAAACACCGTTAGCGCGGTCGCGATGGCCAAATACAACGCAAGATGCTGGTGGCCGCCAAGGGCGCGATAGGCCTCTTCCGGACCGTAGCAGGAGGAGGAGAGGCCATCCGCGCCCAATCCGACCCAACCCAACACGGCGATCAGCGCGATATGCTCGCGCGTTTTGGGGTTGAGGGGGTCGCGCGGCGCGCCGAGCAGCACGCGGGTCAGTTTACGCAATAGCGCCATGCTTAGCGGCCCCCGTTCATGGCGCGCGCGCGCTTCGCCGTGTTTCGCGGCGCGGGACGGCGCCGCGCTGTTCGCC
>DOVS01000350.1:0-1257 GCA_003519965.1 Betaproteobacteria bacterium | reverse complement strand
AGCCCCGTCACGGGATGCGGGCGGCAATTGCGAAGCGGCGCGCGGCGGGATCATTTCCGCCAAAATGCGGGAGTGAAGACGATCAGCAAGGTAAAAAGCTCCAGCCGCCCCAACAGCATGGCGAAGCTGCACACCCAGGTCTGGAATGCGGAAAGCGAGGCGTAATTAGTGGCGGGCCCCACTTCGTTCAATCCGGGACCGGCGTTGTTGATGCAGGCGATAACCGCGGAAAACGCCGAGAGGAAGTCCATGCCGCTCACCAGCAGGATGAAGGTAAGCGCCACGACGCTGTAGAAGTACAAGAAAATAAACCCTTGAACCGAAAAAACCACTTTGTTGGGAATCATCTGCCCGCCGATCTTGATCGGCATAACCGCGCGCGGGTGAATCAACGACAGCAGTTCGCGCCAGCCTTGTTTGAATAGCAAGATGGTGCGAATCATTTTAATGCCGCCGCCCGTGGAGCCGGAGCTGACGGAAATACAACTTAAAAACAGCATCCATAGGGGGACGAATATCGGCCATTTGTTGTAATTAACACTGGAGAAACCGCAATCGGTGGCGATCGACACGAGATTAAACGAGACGTTGCGCAGCGCCGTCAAATAGCTGTGGTAAACCCCTTTGTCTTCTAAATAAAAGGCCAGCACGACGCAACTAGCGAGCACCAGGATCAGGAAAGTTTTCGCTTCCGAATCGATCCGGTAGGGCTTGAAGCTTTTTTCCCGCCAAACGGTGAAATGGGTGGCGAAGTTTATCCCGGCGATCAGCATGAAGATAATAAGCACGACCTCGATACGAGGCGAATGAAAGTAGCCGATGCTGGCGTCATGGGTGGAGAACCCGCCCAGGCTCATGGCGGCGAAAGCATGGCAGATGGCGTCGAACCAGGACATGCCGGCCCACTTGAGCGCGCCGATGCAAGCCAGGGTGATGCCGAAATAAATCAACCATAGGTTTTTGGCGGTTTCGGTAATACGCGGGGTCAGTTGCGCGTCTTTCATCGGCCCCGGCGTTTCCGCCTTGTATAGCTGGCGGCCGCCAACACCGAGCAGCGGCAGAATCGCCACCGCCAGAACGATGATGCCCATGCCTCCCAGCCAATTCAGCTCGTGGCGCCACAGGTTGATGGACGGCGGCAGAAAATCCAGGCCGTGCAGCACGGTCGCCCCGGTCGTGGTCAGGCCGGAGGTGGTTTCAAAGTAGGCCTCGGAGAACGATAACCCGCCGATTTCCGCCATCAGCGGCAGCGTGGCG
>DOVS01000176.1:2522-2738 GCA_003519965.1 Betaproteobacteria bacterium | reverse complement strand
CTGGTGCGGGTTTTCGCCGTAGCGTAAGTCCTGCGCTTTGGCGAAGTGGAGGTTTAGCTGGCCGGGAAAGGCGCAGCGCTCGCCCGTCGCGTTGCTGGCGCTCAGATAATTGCTGATCGCGCCGTCGTACGCGGCGGTGTGGGAGAAGGCCTTGACCGCCAGATCGAAGCGTTGTTCCCGTGCGAGCGCGCCGCCGCCGGTTTGCAGCGCGTGCAT
>DOVS01000176.1:0-2465 GCA_003519965.1 Betaproteobacteria bacterium | reverse complement strand
GGCCGGGCCGCCGATGTCGATGTTTTCGATCGCTTCCGCCAGGGTGCAGTCGGGTTTGGCGACTGTGGCGCTGAATGGATAGAGGTTGACCACGACCAGGTCGATGGGCGGGATGCCGGCGCCTTCCGCCGCAGCGGCGTGCTCGGGAAGATCGCGCCGGAATAGGATGCCGCCGTGAATGCGCGGGTGCAGGGTCTTGACCCGGCCGTCGAGCATTTCCGGGAAGCCGGTGTAATCGCCGACTTCCACGACGCTGACGCCGGCTTGCGCCAGTAACTGGGCGGTGCCGCCGGTGGAGAGGATTTCAATGCCGAATTGCTGTAAGGCCGTGGCGAATTCAACGATGCCGGTTTTGTCGGAGACGCTAATTAAGGCGCGTTTAATGGGGATCATCATGGAAACAGCTCGATTGTCGGGAAGGTTGTGAAATCTATCGGGGCGAGGGCGGTTCGTTCATTTCAGCCCGTATTGCTTCATTTTCTTGCGCAGGGTGTTGCGGTTCATGCCCAGCATTTCCGCCGCGCGCGTCTGGTTACCGCCGGCATGATCGAGGACGAATCCCAGCAATGGGTGCTCGACGCAGGTCATGACCATTTCGTAGATTGTATGCGGGTCTTCGCCGTCCAGGTCGCTGAAATATTCGGTTAACGCTTTACGCACGCAGGCGGCGATATCGTTATCGTGCTTCATGATGGCCAATTTCCCCTGTCAAGCGCCGCCAATAAAGGTTCAGGCTGCCGCCAAGCGTCCCCACGCAAGGCTTGTGGGTTGTTGTTCTCTGTATTCTTCAAAGAAACGGTCAATGGTGGCGAGTTGCTCGGCGGCGGTGGGCAGCCGGTTCACTCGATGGCGGAATTGGGCGGCGCCGGGCAGGCCGCGCACGTACCAGGCAATATGCTTGCGCGCGATCCGCACCCCGGCGTGCTCGCCATAAAAGGCGTACAACGCGTCGAGGTGTTCCGTTAGGATGGAGTAGATTTCGGCGACGGTGGGCGGCGGCAGCTGCTCGCCGGTGGCGAGGTAGTGGGCGATTTCTCGGAAAATCCATGGCCGCCCTTGGGCCGCGCGGCCGATCATGACGCCGTCGGCGGCAGTGTAGTCCAGCACGCGCCGGGCTTTTTGCGGGCTGTCGATGTCGCCGTTGGCGATGACCGGGATGCGCACCCGGCTTTTGACTTCGGCGATGGTGTCGTATTCGGCGTCGCCGCGGTAGCCGCAGGCGCGGGTGCGGCCGTGGATAGCTAGCGCTTGAACACCCGCCGCTTCGGCAATGCGGGCGATGGCGGCCGCGTTGCGGTGGGTGGTGTCCCAGCCGGTGCGGATTTTTAATGTGACGGGCGCGTCGACGGCGTTAACCACTGTCTCCAGGATGCGCCCAACGAGCGGCTCGTCGCGCAGCAGGGCGGAGCCCGCCATGACGTTGCAGATTTTTTTCGCCGGGCAGCCCATGTTGATGTCGATGATCTGGGCCCCGCGCGCGACATTGTAGCGCGCCGCCTGCGCCAGCATGGCGGGGTCGGCGCCGACGATTTGCACCGATGCCGGGGCGGATTCGCCTTCGTGATCGGCGCGCCGCCGGGTTTTTTCGCTGCCGTATAGTAAGGAGTTGCTCGCCACCATCTCCGATACCGCCAGCCCCGCGCCGAAGCGCCGGCATTGCTGGCGGAACGGCCGGTCGGTCACGCCCGCCATGGGGGCGACGATCAGGTTGTTGGCAAGAAGATAGGGGCCGAGGCGCATATGCATTTTTCGGGTAACGAGGGCGTTATTGTACCCGCAAAACGGGGATGGGCGGAAGCGGCGGGCGCCTCCCTTAATGGGCTTGCTCCCAATTGGGGCCGACGCCGACCGCGGCGGCCAGCGGCACGCGCAGCTGAGCGACGCCGCACATGAGCGCCGGCAGCATGCGGCGCACGGTGTCCAGTTCGGCGCTGGGGACTTCCAGCACCAACTCGTCGTGCACTTGCATAATCAGCCGGGCGGCGGATTGTTCTCGCGTTAGCCAGTCTTGCACTGCGATCATGGCGAGCTTGATGAGGTCCGCCGCGGTGCCCTGCATCGGCGCATTGATGGCGGCCCGCTCCGCGCCTTGGCGGCGGGCGGCGTTGCCGCCGCGGATTTCCGGCAGATACAGCCGCCGGCCAAAGGCGGTTTCCACGCAGCCTTGTTGTTTTGCGTGTTCGCGGGTGCGCTGCATGTAATCCGCGACACCCGGATAGCGGGCGAAGTAGCGCTCCATGTACGCTTGAGCGGCGGCGCGCTCGATGCCGAGCTGGCCGGCGAGGCCAAACGCCGACATGCCGTAGATCAGACCGAAGTTAATGACCTTGGCGGTGCGTCGCTGGCCGGCGCTGACCGTTTCCGGCGGCACGCCGAATACTTCGGCGGCTGTGGCGCGGTGGATGTCCTCCCCCGCGGTGAACGCTTTGAGCAGACCGGCGTCGCCCGACAGGTGCGCCATGATG
>DOVS01000313.1 GCA_003519965.1 Betaproteobacteria bacterium | reverse complement strand
CCAGTTCTTGGAACGCGTGGGCGTCCTTTAGGTTGCTGAGCAGCAACCCCAGCGCGTTTAGCGGTTGGCGCCACTGGTGCGCGATATTGCCGATCATTTCTCCCATGGCCGCTTGTCGCGACTGTTGAATAAGTAGATGGTCTTTTTCCCGGTTGGCGGCGACAGCGCCTTTAATGCGTTGTTCCAATGTTTCGTTTAGCCGCTGAAGCGATTCTTCGGCGCGTTTTTTGTCGGTGATGTCGGAAATCATGATGAAGGAACCGATCATCCAGTCGTTTTCCTCGAGAAGCGGCGCGCTGCTGAACATGCAATAACGTTGTTCGCCGTCGGCGCGGAGAAGGTTGAGTTCTCCACGTTGGCCGCCATTATTTTCCGCCGTATAGGGAAATCGCCCGTGGAGCCGCTGCTTGCCGTCCTCGTCAATAAAGTCATCGATGGATTTGAAAAGGAGGTTATGTTCGCTGACACCCAGCATGTCGAGCAGCGACTGGTTAGCCAGGATCGTTTTATGATCCTGGTCAAGTATCCAAATGCCCTCGGCGGCGGTGTCGAACAGAGAACGCAGCAGCGCCTCGCTTTTTGCCAATGCCAGTTCCGCTTGCCGTCTTTCCGAAACATCCGTCATGACGCCGATAATGGCTGGCGCGCCATTGTAAACTGCACGGGCGCCATAGGCTTCCACCGTCAGGGGGGCGCCGTTCTTGCGCCGTAAGTTGAGCGTATAGCGGGCGCTGTGCATTTCGCCGCTCATGCGTTGGCGAATGTGTTCCGCCGCCATTTCACGGTCGTTCTCGGCAATGATGTCCAGCGCCGAAGGTAGCGCGGCGAGTTCGTGCAGCGCATATCCCGTGGCGTGTTCGAGCCACGGATTGGCGTAGGCGATTTTGTCATGCTGAAGAATATAAATACCCACCAGCGATTGCTCGACTAAGGGACGGAATTTGTTTTCCGCGGCAGCGGATGCTTTCTTCGCCTGTTCGCGCTCGGCGTTGGTTGCGGCTAAAATTTGGGCGGTGCCGGCCATCACGCCGATGAACGCCCATAGTGAAGCGATGCTTTGCTGAAGAGTGCCGCTTGCCCCGAAGGCGGGGGTGAAATGTCCCGCCGTGGCGTGGATGACGACAGCGCCCGCCAGCAGCGACGCAGTCGCTGCACCGGTCATGCCGAAGCGTAATGTGGCCCAGACCAGCAAAGGGAACAGCAGGAAAGGGCGGGGGAAGCGGTCGATGGCAAGGGAAAACCACTCCGCAAAGATGAATTGGCTAATGGCCAGGGTGGCGGCAAGCAGAACGATAAACTCCGCCATTCGGCGCAGCGTCCAATTTTTCCGTCGTTGGTGGGCTAGAGAGAGGAGCAGCGGCGTGATGAGAATAATGCTGAGCGCATGGCCCAGCCAGGCAAGCGGCCACATCGCCTGGAGAGGGGCGGTGGATGCGATTACACTGAAGCGAAGGCTGGCCGTGCCGATTACTGCGCCGATCAAGGTGGCGAAAACCGTTGCCGCGAGGAGCGCGATGACGTCGCCGAGCCGTGTCAGCCTGGGATCGAAAGAGCGCCAGCGTAGCAGCACGGCGATAATCACGATTTCTAGAGTATAGCCGAGCGTGGCGCCAGTGGCGGCAAACGGAGAGAAGCCGCTCCCGATTAAGGCGGCGAGCGCGCCCAACACGATGGCCGGCCATAGCCGGACGCCATAATGCAATAGGACCGCTAGGCCAAATCCCGATGCGGGCCAGGCTGGAGAAATACTGCTTCCCGGTAGTGTGAATGCGCTGCCTAGCTTAGCGGCGGTGAAATAAACGGCGGCTAGTCCACCGAGTTGGAGGAAGTAGGTAAGGCGCTGGCGGGCGAGGGTGTCCATAGGGCGGCGGGAGGTAAATCGAGAATGAAACTAAATCTACCATAGGGCGGTGGTGGATAAAAAGCGCCCCTGCCGGTTATTGCCCTTTTACCCTTATGCGCGCCGGGCCTTGTGCGCCGGTAAAGCTCTGCCGGCTTAATGGTTTATCGAGGCGCTCGCGTCCAGCAGACCGCGTACGCCTTTTTGAATCGTTTCCACCATCTCGGGCGTCTCGATTTCCATGATCTGGTCGATGATCCAGGCTTTATCCCGATCGCCCATGACTTCTCGTATTTGCAGGCCCAGGTAGCGCTTGAAGCTGAAGTCGGGACCCTCGCTCGTATAACGGAAGGCCGCATAATCTCCGGCGCGGCGGTTCAACAGGCGAACGAACATTTGCCGATAGTCATCGGGCGCAATATTGGGCGAATCGAGAATATTTTCCTCGAGGATTTCTCCTGTTCGCAACGCCAATGCCGTGATAAACACGCTCCGCGTGTCATTATCCAGCGTTTCATAAGCGATGCGATCGGCGATCTGGGTCATGAAGACTAAGAATTCCGCGATGATGGAGAATGCCTGCTGTGGATCGAGAATGGCGTAGTCCTCGGATTGCAGGTTCTTAAGGGACTTGTCCGCCAGACGCCACAAAACCGGGGCAAGCGCCCGGGCGGTCTCGTCAGCGCTCTTGGGTTTTCCGCTACGGTGCCATTGTGTTTTTACACGCATAACACGCCATTTTCTCCGGTTTCCACCGGATGCGCGGGATCGGTGATCCATTCGCTCCACGAGCCGGCGTATAGTTGGGATCCGCTAAGTCCCGCGATTTCCATCGCGAGTACGTTATGGCACGCGGTGACTCCCGAACCGCAGCTATGGATCACCTGCTCGGGGGGAACGTCATGGAGCAATTTGAGATAGTTTTCCCGCAACTCTTCCGCGGGGAGATAGGCGCCGCCGAGATCGAGATTTTCCTCGAACGGCCAGTTAACGCTGCCTGGGATGTGGCCGGCAATCTTATCCAGAGGTTCATAATCGCCGGTGAAGCGTTCTTCCGGACGGGCGTCGACAATGAGCGTATTTTTGTCTTGGCGCCGGGTGTTCACCTGGCCGGCGTCTATCTGGAGGCCAGGGGCAAGGCGCAGCGGGAAGTCGGTCGGCTGAACCGCCGGGAGCGCCGTCGTGACCGGGTGTTTTTCCCGCCGCCACTTAGGCCAGCCGCCATCCAGCAGTGCAACCGACTCATGCCCCACCCAACGCAACATCCACCATAGCCGCACCGCCATGGAGCCGAAGCTGTCGTCATACACAACGACTTGTTTGTCGGCGTTTACGCCCCAACGCCCTAGCTGATCGGCAAACGCATCGGGACTGGGCAAGGGGTGGCGGCCGCTGGCTGGTGTAACGGGGGCGGATAGCGCTTCTTCCAAATGCGCGTAACGCGCCCCCGGCACATGACCGCTCGCATAGGCGCGGCGGCCGGTCTCGGCGTTGGTCAGAGTAAAGCGGCAGTCAAAAACGATCCATGCGGGATCGTCCAGACGCCGCGCCAACGTTTCCGTGCTGACGAGGGTGGTCAATCCCATGCGCTTAGTAGCCCGCTTTACCGAAAGGCTTAGGCAGGCCGGCGATGCGCGCGGATTGGCGGTTAGGCTGCATGGGGAAGAGCACGTACAAGAGCTTCTTCCAATCCTTGCCGGGATGTTCCTGGTCGAAATCCTTTGTCATGGCGCGGAAATTCGGCGTGTGGCCTTCGTCCTTATATTTGTCGCGCATGTATTGGATGACCGTCCAGTGGTCGTCGGTGAGCGCGATACCTTCGGCGGCGGCGATCACCTTCACGACCTCTTCGCCATAATCCGGCTCCAGTAGAAAACCCTCGTCGTCGGTTTCTAGCTCTACACCGTTAACTACATACCCCATGATTTCCCTCCTAGCTTAGTAAAATAATGCATGAATAAAAAACATGCCGCCCCATACCCTCCATCGGTCGAAAGGGCGGCCAGGTAAGGCGTCAAGCGCCCACCGCGGTAAATGACTTATGCGGCACGAAAACGCCGCAGCCGAGTTCGCGCTTATACCCAAGTCCCGTTTCTTGTATCTGGAGCGACGCTTCCGGCGTAAGATCGTACAGCGCCAGGCTGTAGGCCGTCATCTCGCCACCCTGGCTCGGCAGACGATGCGGTTTGCCGCAGAGCAGCTTGCACACAATACGCCGGGCGTCCAGTTGCGCCTGGATGTCGGCCGCGAACGCGCTTTCTTCCGCGTTGTCGGTGACGACATAATAGGCATGAACTGCGTTGTGCGCCATCAATTCGCGGACTTTTCCCGCCGCGATCCGCAAGGGATTGCCATCGATGTGGACTGTTTGGCCGCTGAGCGGCATTAGCGTCTCCGCCCGTTCGCGGTGGATGCGGATCGTCAACGCCGCGCGCTTGGAGAGTAGTAACGCGTTGGTTTCCGTTACCGCACCGTGAATGGGATGGACGCCGAGCGTGTCATCGCCGGCAAGCGACGGGAGCAGGCGTCTGATTTCCCGCCATAGGTATTCACCATGATAGCGGGGGATAGCTGTTCCCTCCAACGTGAACACGACATCAACGGAGGCGGCTGGATTCTGAGTTTGCATAAATTCGAGTATGGTTGGTATTTCAAATAGTGTCGTCGATTATTTAGTCTTCCGCATCTTTCGCCGCCGCTTTTTGCTGGCGCGCCCATTGCAGCATATCGTTGCCCCAACGTTCGGCGGTTATGGGATCGATCTCGAAGATCGTGAACCGCTTCCGTTCCCGGATGCGGACTCTCAACAGCGGGATGCCGCCGGCAGGATATTGTACTTCGAGCAGCTCGATTTCCTGGCCGCCGAAGGGCGCGGTAAATTGGTCAATACGACCGGCATCGTCCATTCTGAGTGACATCCTCTACCTAAATCGTTAATCATCGCGGCGATCGCAAGCGGCAAACCCGCCTAAGCGCAGAGCGCGATGATAGCGCGCATAGCGTGTGCGCGGCCATTGCGAATAACATTGCTTCAAACTTAGGCATTCAGCCCGGTTGGCGCCTGCGATATGGCTTGGCGCTTGAGGATGTCGCTGCTATCATCGGCCGCTCCCGGCGCCAATTAAGTAGAGCAATTATATCCATGCTCCCGGCGGAATCAATGGCAACGGCATACCCATCATTGATGGGCGAAGACTACCCATGTGGGTAATTGGCATGCCGCCAACATTTCATCTAGGATAACGCAAACGGTTAGCTAGGGAGTTTCCGCCCTATGTTTGGTGCTTTGGTAAGCAGCCAGGCTGGAAGCGGGTCAAACAAGTTTACGTTCACGCACACTTTGGTTAGGAGATAATGTATGGCAAAGAAAATGCACGATACGCCGATGCTGGATCAGTTGGAGAGCGGTCCCTGGCCCAGCTTCGTTACCGGGCTGAAGCGTCTGGCCAAAGACAACGACATGATGGTCGATTTGTTGGGTCAGTTGGAAACTTCCTACGAGACAAAGAAGGGCTATTGGAAGGGTGGTACGGTTGGCGTTTTCGGTTACGGCGGTGGTGTGATCCCGCGGTTCACCGAATTGAAGGGCGAGGATGGCGCGCCTTTGTTTCCGGCGGCTGCCGAGTTCCACACCCTGCGCATCATGCCGCCGCCGGGCATGCACTACGACACCAATACCATCCGCAAGTTCTGCGACATATGGGAGAAGTATGGCTCCGGCCTGATCGCCTTCCACGGCCCGTCCGGCGACATCATGTT
>DOVS01000068.1:2163-6125 GCA_003519965.1 Betaproteobacteria bacterium | reverse complement strand
TGGTGTATTTATCCGATGTATGATTACACCCATTGCCTCTCCGACGCCCTGGAGGGTGTCACCCATTCCCTATGTACCTTGGAATTCGAGGATCATCGCCCGCTCTACGATTGGGTGCTGGATCAATTGCCGGCGCCGTGCCATCCTCGGCAAATCGAATTTTCACGGCTGGAGCTGCAATACACCATCACCAGTAAGCGTAAGCTCAACCAATTGGTGACCGAGGATCGGGTGTCCGGTTGGGACGATCCGCGCATGCCTACTATCGCCGGTATGCGCCGGCGCGGTTACACGCCGCAAGGCGTCCGCGCATTCGCCCGCCGCATCGGTATCTCCAAATCGGAAAACGTGGTGGACATGAGCGTGCTCGAAGGGTGTATTCGCGAAGACTTGGAGTCCCGCGCGCCGCGCGTGATGGCGGTAACGCAGCCGGTGAAGGCGGTGCTGACCAACTTCGAGCCGGGCGTCACCGGTTCTCGCGAGGCCGGTTTTCATCCCAACCATCCCGAGTTCGGCTCTCGCGATGTGCCCATTGCCAGGGAAATTTGGATCGAGGCCGATGACTTCATGGAAAACCCGCCGCCGGGCTTTCACCGCCTGAAACCTGGCGGTGAAGTGCGCTTGCGCTACAGCTACGTGATTCGATGCGATGAAGTGATTAAGGATGGGGACGGCCGCGTGGTTGAACTGCGTTGCTCCCTCGATCCCGCCACCCTGGGTAAGAATCCCGAAGGCCGCAAAGTTAAAGGTGTGATTCATTGGGTTTCCGCCGCACACGCCCTGCCCGTCGAAGTCCGCCTCTATGATCGGTTATTTACCGTGCCGGCGCCGGACGCCGGCAAAGGCGCGGATTTCCACCAATATCTTAATCCCGCTTCGTTGACCGTGGTGAACGGCTGGGTCGAGTCCGCCGTGGGAGCCGCCGCCCCTGAAACCCGTTATCAGTTCGAACGCCTCGGCTATTTTTGCGCCGATCGCCGCGACCACCGCCCCGGCGAGCGGCTAGTGTTCAACCGCACGGCGACCCTCAAGGATTCGTGGGCAAAAGCGCAGGGATAGCCGATGCTGAAAATCTACAATTCCCTTGCCCGCGCTAAGCAGGATTTCGTCCCCATTGTTCCGGGTCAGGTTCGTCTCTATGTTTGCGGCATGACAGTATACGACTATTGTCACCTAGGACATGCCCGAGTACTGGTAGTGTTCGATATGATCCGCCATTGGCTCCAAACATCGGGATTCGATGTCACGTACGTACGCAATATCACCGACATCGACGATAAAATCATCAGGCGCGCCGCCGAAAATCATGAGTCCGTCGATGTGTTGACCCGGCGTTTTATTCAGGCAATGCATCAAGATGCGGCGTTGTTAGGAGTGGAGTCTCCCGAATTTGAGCCGCGTGCGACGCAATATGTACCGCAAATGGTCGCGATGATCGAAGTGCTGATGGCAAAAGGCCTCGCTTACGTGGCGAAAAGCGGCGATGTGTGTTACTCGGTGCATGGATTTCCCAATTATGGCAAACTGTCGGGCAAATCGCTGGAAGATCTGCGCGCCGGAGAGCGGGTGGAGATCGCCGAGGGCAAGAACGATCCGCTCGATTTCGTGTTGTGGAAATCGGCTAAGCCGGGAGAGCCGACATGGGATTCGCCGTGGGGACCGGGGCGGCCTGGCTGGCATATCGAGTGCTCGGCCATGGGCGACGATCTGTTGGGCGCGCATTTCGATATTCACGGTGGCGGCCAAGATCTGCAATTTCCCCACCATGAGAACGAAATTGCGCAAAGCGAGGGGGTGCATGGGCATCCGCATGTTAACTATTGGATACACAATGGTTTCGTGCGGGTGGACAATGAAAAAATGTCCAAATCCTTGGGCAATTTTTTTACGATCCGCGAAGTGCTGCGGCGCTACGATCCAGAGGTGGTGCGCTTTTTCATTTTACGCGCGCACTACCGCAGTCCGCTCAACTATTCCGACCGGCATTTAGACGACGCGAAACAGGCGCTCACGCGCTTGTACACGGCGTTGAAAAATGTGCCGCCGGTGCTTGCCGCCGTCGATTGGGACGATCCCGCCGCCGCTGCGTTCAAGGCGGCGATGGACGATGACTTTGGCGCCCCGGAAGCGTTCGCCGTGCTGTTCGAGCTCGCGGGCGAGGCGAACCGCAATGGCGCGCGAGCGCGCGCCGGATTGCTGAAGACGCTGGGCGGGATGTTGGGATTGCTTCAGCGCGATCCGGACGCATTTTTGCAAGGAGAAACGGCGTCCACCGGCTTATCCCCGGAACAGATCGAACGATTGATCGGCGATCGGTTGGCGGCCAAGCAGGCCAAAAACTACGCCGAAGCCGACCGCATTCGCCGGGCATTGGCGGACGGCGGCATTATTCTGGAAGACACGCCCCAGGGTACGCGCTGGCGGCGAGACTGAGGAGAACTATTGCCGGGAGCGCGAAAGGCGCCGGTCCGAGTCATCGATGTAACTGAGAGAGTGTTGTGAAAATAAAAATAATTGCAGTGGCCGCGGCGGTTGCCGCCGGCATGTCTGGAGGGGTTGCGTTTGCAACGAATGGAATGAACATGGAAGGCTATGGCGCGATCGCCACTGGAATGGGCGGCGCCGCCGCCGCTTACGATAACGGCACCGCTGCAATGATGAACAACCCGGCCACCCTGGCGTTAATGGGGGAAGGGCGGCGGGCCGACCTGGCTTTCGGTTTTCTCGGCCCTGACGTTAATTCATCCCAGGGCGGGCGTTCCTCCCGCTCCACCGCCGACGCTTTTTCCATGCCGGCTTTCGGCTGGGTGCGCAAACAAGGCGCGGTGGTTTACGGTTTCGGCGTGTACGGTCAGGGCGGCATGGGCACCGAATACGACGCCCATTCGATGTTTTCCAATCCCGGCAATCAGGCGGTTTCGCCAAATCTGGTGAACCGCTCGGAGGTCAGCATGGGGCGGGTGATTTTCCCGATCGCCGTCGACCTGAGTCCGAAGCTGAAAATCGGCGGTTCGCTAGACTATGTGTGGGAGGGCATGGACTTGCAAATGGCGCTGAGCGGGCAACAGTTTCTCCAATTGGCGGGCGGCGCTTCCGCCATGGGGCAAGCGTCCGGTTCGATGATCCAGCGCTTTAGCGCCAATGTACTGCCGGCATTGGATCCCGCCAATCCGGTGAATTTCGGCTACTTCAATTTTTCCAACAAAAATAAGTATACCGGCCAGGCAAACGGCGCCGGCTACGCGCTAAAGCTCGGCCTGGTCTATCAAGCGACGCCCCGCCTCACGCTCGGCGCGACCTATCACGCCAAAACCCATATTAGCGACCTGGAGGCGGCCGACGCCACCGTGCTGTTTAACGTTAACTATAATGCCGGACTGGCGAACCAGGCGATGCCAGTGAACGGCCGGATGGCGGTGCGTAATTTCCAGTGGCCGGATACCTATGACCTCGGTTTAGCCTATCAAGCGAATGATCGGCTGTTGCTGGTGACGGATTACAAACGGATTAACTGGTCGCATACCATGAAGGACTTCGATATGACCTTCACCGCCGGCGGCAATACCGGGCCGGCGTCCGCGTTTAACGGCGCCGTGATGGATGTGAAGTTCTATCAGGATTGGCGCGACCAGAACGTGCTCATGATGGGCGCCGCCTACCGCGTTACCGATGCGTTGACCTTGCGCGGCGGGATTAATGTCGCCAATAATCCGGTGCCGGACCGCTATCTCAATTACCTGTTTCCGGCGACCGTTAAAAATCATATTACCGCCGGTATAGGTTATACGTTCAGCAGAGCGGCGACTCTCGATTTCGCCTGGACCCATTCGCTGAAGGCGACTAACACCTCCGGTGTGACGGGCGTCACCACCAGCCACCAGCAAGACAACTGGCAGTTGCTGTACAGTTACCGTTATTAACGGCCTAGGCGGCTTGCCGGATCGCCGGATCGTTCCAGCGGC
>DOVS01000068.1:0-2104 GCA_003519965.1 Betaproteobacteria bacterium | reverse complement strand
CCCGCCATACCGAGGGAGCGTGGCGCCGCCATTTCCGGCCGACGGGTTGGTCCGATTAGCGCGTCGGACGATAGCAGTGTGGTTCAGAATCACCGCTAGCGACCGCCGGTAACGGGGATGGGCCGGTTTTACGCTGATGCGGTTGGCCGTCTCGGTTTTTCCTCCAGCGCGTCCGCCCGACGCAAAAAACCCCGGTTTTTTCTCTATTGGATGTTGCGATCTATTTCCTGACGGCGTTTGCTTGTTCCGGCGGCGTTCGTTCAGCAGCGGTGGCGACGCGTATTCATTAGTGCGCACGGCCGACCGCCATTCCGTCGAGCGGACGCTAAGGCCTTCTCACGTCGCTGCGTTTTCGTACAACAGCGCCTCGCCTCGGCGGGCGGCGTTGCCGTGGCGTCTACGCGCGCCGATGGCGGTTCATGCCGCCACCAGGGAAGTTAGGCTGAAACCGGCTGTTCCTGACCATTCTACTGCATGATCGTTGACGTCGTGGAGGCGAAAACCATGATCGGATATTTCGCGTGGGATCTGCTGGGGGTTTACGTTAACAGGCGCTGGGGAAAGGGGCGGCTCGGGAAGTGCGCTGATTGCAACGTTGTTGCTCCACGGTGGTTGGCGAGGCGCCCTGGCGCTTTCTAACGCGTCCCGCGCCATTGCGTGCGGGCGTTATCGCCGACGACTGGATAATAATTGTTGACTATTTAACTCGGGTAGTGTTTAATACCTGACAAGTTTTGTAAGTTATAGGCGTTGTCGTGGCGGATGCGGATTTATTGCGCCCGCAACGCGATTTTTTCAGACCAGGCTATGAGGAGATTAAATAATGGAGATTCCAACGCGTGATGGTGACGGCTATTTGGCCGATATGAGTGCATGGACGCCGGAGATCGGCCGTGCAATGGCGGAAGCCGACGGCGTCGATCTGGACGACGCGAAATGGAATCACATCATCAAAGCGCGCGAGTACTATGAGGCCGAAAGTGTGGTGCCGCCCATTCGGAAATTCGCCAAGTACCTCGGCGAAGATCAAAAGGTTTTGTTTAAACTGTGGATGACGGGGCCGATGAAGCCGATCACTAAGTACGGCGGCATGCCCAAGCCGACGGGATGCGTTTGAGCGACGATTTTCCTCGGCGCCCGTCGTGTTCTTGTCCTTAGTGCAGTGGGTGTTTGCCTAGGGCGAGTGTTTGCCGTGGCCGCGGTATGCTGGAAACGGCCTGGAGCATGGCTCCAGGCCGTTTTTTATGGCGCGTTCACCCGCTCTGTGCCGGTGCTTCTCGCGGTTGCTCCGCGATTGATACGATCGCGCGCTCTGGACATTCCCGCGGTTGCCGCTGTCCCGAGAGGATGGCGACGTTATATCGAACCTGCGGCGAGGAACGGCTTTAAATACTGTCCGGTGTAGCTGACGGCGTTTGCCGCTACGGTCTCTGGCGTTCCTTGGGCAATAATTTGTCCGCCGCCGTCGCCGCCTTCCGGGCCGAGATCGATCAACCAATCGGCGGTTTTAATCACGTCCAGGTTGTGTTCGATCACGACAACGGTATTGCCGTGATCGCGCAGGCGATGGAGCACGCGCAGCAGCAGGGCGATATCGTGGAAATGCAGACCGGTGGTGGGTTCGTCGAGGATATACAAAGTGCGGCCGGTATCGCGCTTGGATAATTCCAGGGCGAGCTTCACCCGCTGAGCCTCGCCGCCGGAAAGGGTGGTGGCGCTTTGCCCTAGGGTGATATAACCCAGGCCGACATCGAGCAAGGTTTGTAGTTTACGCGCTACCGCCGGCACCGGCTCGAAAAAGACGAAAGCTTGTTCTACGGTCATTGCCAGCACTTGATGGACGTTCTTGCCCTTGTATTGGATTTCCAATGTTTCGCGATTATAACGCTTGCCCTTGCATACGTCGCAAGAGACGTAAACATCCGGCAGGAAGTGCATTTCAACCTTGATCAGGCCATCACCCTGACAGGCCTCACATCGCCCGCCTTTGACATTGAATGAGAAACGACCGGGTTTATAGCCCCTGGCACGAGCTTCCGGGTTATTGGCGAACAGTTCCCGTATCGGTGTGAACAGGCCGGTGTAGGTGGCCGGGTTCGAGCGT
>DOVS01000055.1 GCA_003519965.1 Betaproteobacteria bacterium | reverse complement strand
GAAAATGGTCGTAGCCAGTGGATGTCACGGACATTGGCGTACCGTCCGGCGCGCGCAACACCCACCCTTCCCCAGTCTGAATCCGGCCGACAACGGTAAGCCGCAAGGCCAGCTCCTCCTCAAGCGCGGCAATCTCGGCATGCCGTGCAGCGGGCGCGGTAAACAGTAATTCATAATCGTCTCCCCCGGATAGCACGCATTCCCGCGCCACTGGCTGCGCCAAATAGCGGCGTACGACATCGCTCACCGGCAGGGCCGCGAACGCAATCTCCGCCGCCACCTGCGATTGCGTCAGGAGATGGCCGAGATCCCCCAGAAAACCATCGGAAATATCGATAGCGCTGCTCGCCACCCCCCGCAGCTTCTGGCCAAGCGCCACCCGTGGCATGGGAACATGAAGAAACGGCAAGCAGGCGGCCGCCTCGTGGAAATCCAGCGTCAGCCGCCGCTGAAGGTGGGCGAGCGCTAACGCCGCGTCGCCCAGGGCGCCGGACACCCATATTTCGTCGCCCGGCTGCGCGCCGCTGCGGCGGATCGCCTGCCCAGCCGGAACCTCTCCCATGACCTGGACGCACACCGTGAGCGGGCCGCGCGTGGTGTCGCCGCCCACGAGCTCCACCCCGAATTTCTGCGCCAGGCCGAAAAAACCGCCGGCAAAACCGCGCAGCCAGGATGCGTCGGCCTCGGGAAGCGCCAGCGCCAGCATCGCCCAACGCGGCGTCGCACCCATCGCCGCCAAGTCGGACAAATTAACCGCCAGGGATTTGAAACCGATCGTCCCCGGCCCGTCGTCGGGCGAGAAATGCCGCCCCGCCACCAGCATATCGGCAGCGGCGGCCAACACCATGCCCGGCGCCGCCTGAAGCAGCGCGGCGTCGTCCCCGACGCCGAGCAGGGCGCCGGGAGTGGCGCGGGTAAAATAACGGCGGATCAGATCGAATTCGGATGTCATGTCAATCGGCTCCGGATCGCCGCCGCCGGTCAAATCGGATGCGTCATTGCGGATTCCGGCGTTGCTTGCGGGCGTAGGCGATCTCCTCCGCCCGCGCTTGCGCGGCCAATTTGTCGAGCACGCCGTTAACGAACTTATGGCCGTCCGTGCCGCCATAGCGTTTGGCCAAGTCGATGGCTTCGTTCATCACCACCCGATAGGGCACGTCAAGACGATGGACCAGCTCATAGGACGCCAGCAGCAAGATCGCATACTCCACCGGACTGAGTTCCGCGGCCGCTCGATCCAAATACGGGGAAAATCGCGCTTCCAGTGCGTCCCGCTGACCGATGGCGTCCCGCACCGCATCGGCGAAGTAGCCATCGTCGATCTGAGGATAACGCTTGAGTTCGCTAAACTGGTGCAGAATATCGGCGGTCTCGCCGCCGCGCACTGTCCATTGATATAGCGCCTGGAGCGCGAATTCACGCGCCATGCGCCGGCTTTTCCGCGGCGGCCGCGGCGTTTGGCCGGCGGTGTCTTCGCTAGGCTGGTCGATTGTCGTCAAGAGGTCAAACCCGCTTAAGAAGGTTGGTCATTTCGATTGCCGTCAGCGCCGCCTCGCGCCCTTTCACCGCCATCCGCTCCAACGCTTGCTCGTCGGTGTCGGTGGTCAGAATGCCATTGGCCACCGGCACGCCATAATCCAATTGCACCCGCGTTACGCCGCTGGCGGATTCATTGGACACAATCTCGAAGTGGTAGGTGTCGCCGCGAATCACCGCCCCTACCGCCACCAGCGCATCGAATTTCCCGCTTTCCGCCATTTTTTTCAGGGTAACGGGAATTTCCAGCGCCCCCGCCACCGTGGCCAACACGATATCCTCGGCGGCGACGCCGCATTCCAGCAAGCCGCCGGTGCATGCGCCCAGCAGCCCTTCGCTTACATCGATATTGAAGCGGCTCATCACTACGCCAACGCGCAGGCCCTTGCCATCCAGGCTTGATTCCAGTTCGGTCATGTCGTTGTATTTTTTCATCGTCGTTATCATCTCGTGTGGACGGTTCATTTGTCGTCCGGCTGCAAATAACCGCTGACTTCCAAATCGAACCCGGCCATGCTCGGCATTTTACGCGGCGCCGCCAGCAACACCATCTTTCCGACATGCAAATCGCGTAAAATCTGCGCGCCGATGCCGTAATCCCGCAACGCCACCTTGGGAGAAACCCGTGGCGCGTCTTCCGGCCGTTGCAGCCGCGCCAGCAATTCGTCGGCGCCCTCCGGCCGGTGCATCAGCACGATCACGCCTTTTCCCGCGCGCGCGATGCGCTCCATGGCATGGTGCACGCTCCAGGAATGCGCGCGGCTTTCCTCGTCGATAAAGTCCAGCACCGACAGGGGTTCATGCACCCGCACCGGCGTTTCCTCGTCGGGATCGATGTCTCCCTTGACCAGGGCCAAGTGTACCCGGTGAGCGGTCTTATCATAATAGGTCAGCAGCCGAAATTCGCCGCTGGACGTTCGCACCGTCCGCTCGGCCACCCGCTCCACCAGGCGTTCGGTTTGACTGCGGTAGTGAATAAGATCGGCAATGGTGCCGATTTTAAGCCGATGTTGCACGGCGAATTCCAATAAGTCCGGCAGCCGCGCCATTTCCCCGTCTTCCTTGAGAATTTCGCAAATCACCGCCGCCGGCTCCACTCCCGCAAGCGCGGCGAGATCGCAACCCGCCTCGGTATGGCCGGCGCGCACCAGCACCCCGCCATTTTGCGCCTTGAGCGGGAAAATATGCCCCGGCTGAACGATATCGGAGGGCTTAGCGTCCGGCCGCACCGCCGCCAGCACGGTTTTAGCGCGGTCGGCGGCGGAAATGCCGGTGGTCACCCCCTCCGCCGCTTCGATGGAGACGGTGAAATTTGTTCCCAAGGGCAAACGATTGCTGGACACCATCAGCGGTAGATCGAGCTGGCGGCAACGCGCCTCGGTCAAGGTCAGGCAAATCAGCCCGCGGCCGTGCTTGGCCATGAAATTGATATGCGCCGGGGTGGCGAACTCCGCCGCCAACACTAGGTCGCCTTCGTTCTCGCGGTCTTCCTCGTCCACTAGAATCACCATGCGGCCGGCTTTGATGTCGGCCAGAATGTCTTGGATCGGGCTAATGGTCATACTGTCTCCTGAAAATGGGTAAGCCGCTCCACGTAACGCGCCAGCAAATCCACTTCCAAGTTGACTTGCCCGCCGGGCTTGAGATGTTTAAACGTCGTTTCCTGAAGCGTGTGGGGAATCAGGTTGATGCTGAACACGTCCCGCATCACCGTATTGATCGTGAGACTCACGCCGTTGACGCTGACCGAACCCTTAGTGGCCAGGTATTTGGCCAACGCCATGGGCGCGCGAATACCGAGCGTGTAGCATTCGCCCGCCGGATCGAACGCCGTCACCGTCCCCACCCCGTCCACATGACCGCTCACTAAATGGCCGCCGAGGGCGTCGCCCAGGCGTAAGGCTTTCTCTAAGTTAACCGCCCCGGGCGCATCCAAGCCCACGCTGCAATTCAGCGTTTCCCGCGACACATCGACTTGATAGCCATGGCCGGTTTTGGCGGTAACCGTCAAACACACGCCGTTGGCGGCGATACTGTCGCCGTCGGCGACATCGTCCAGCGCCAGCGCGCCGGCGTCGATGGTCAAGCGGACGCCTTGTGCTAACGGTTCGACCCGTTCGATATGGCCGACCGCTTGAATAATTCCGGTAAACATGACGTCAGTTCATCCTTTCTGCGATTAAGGTGTGCGGCCAACGCGCAAATAAACGGGCCATTGTAGAATTTTCCCGGTGCGCGGAGAACCCCACGCCGCCGCCAGCGGCGCTTCAAGCGCCGCCAGCGGATCCCGTCCGTTCTGTTCCCGGTAGCGCCGCACCGCCGACCAAGTGCTTAAATAGCCGATCACGCCGGCCAAATCCCATTCCGCCGTCATGATGAACGCCGGCGGCGCGATCTCGGCAAAAGGAAAGGACAAGGTGCGATAGCCCGTGTCGATCAGCCGCCGTTCCGGCGGCCAATAAGGACCGACGGTGCGCCGGTAAAAATCGTCCACCACGGCGTCCACGGCGGGATGCACGCGAAACAAGCCATAACTCCACACCGCCACGACGCCGCCCGGTTTCAACACGCGCGCCGCCTCGGCGTAGAAGCGCGGCAAATCGAGCCAATGCAGCGCCTGGGCGACGGTCGCCACATCCGCCGACGCATCCGCCAAGCTGCTTCGTTCCGCCGCTTCCACCCGGTATTCCACATTCGGACACGGCGTGGCGTGGCGAATTTGATTAGTGCTGGGATCGGTCGCCACCACCCGCGCGAAGCGCGGCGCCAACGCCGCCGCCACCTGGCCGCTGCCCGTACCGCAATCCCAGGCTAACGCCGTTGCCGAGGCGAGTCCGGCGATATAATCGAACAACGCCGCCGGGTAATGGGGACGATAGCGCGCATACGCGGCGGACTGCTGTGAAAAGTGGTCTTTAAACGCCATGATTTCTCTAGCGCAACGGCCGGGCGACCCAGCGAAAATCGTCTCCCCCCTGACG
>DOVS01000318.1 GCA_003519965.1 Betaproteobacteria bacterium | reverse complement strand
GCCCAAAACCCGTTCCGGCAAGATTATGCGCCGGTTGTTGCGTGCGATCGCCAAGGGCGAGGAAATTACCCAGGATGTGTCCACCTTGGAAAATCCGGCAATTCTTGACCAGTTGAAGGAAACGGTAAAATAATGGCGCGCCGCGAGAATGATGGAAGGCGGGGGCGAACCTAGTTTGTTCCCCCTCCCTCTGACGCGCGGCGGTTATTACCGGCTTGGCCGCTGGTTGGCGGCCGTCTTGTTGGCAGCGCTGTTTCTTTTCGCCGGCGTGGTGCTGACGCTGCGTTTCTGGTTGCTGCCGAACATCAATCAATACCGCAATACTATCGCCGTTTCTATCAGTCAGGCCGTCGGCCGCCGCGTTACCCTAGAACGCGTCAGTGCGGACTGGGCCGGTTTGCGGCCCCACCTGGTGCTATGGAATGTGGCGTTGTTCGATCACCGCCGGCAGCCGGTATTGGCATTGCGCCGGGTGGAAGCGGTGATGTCGTGGTGGGGCTTATTTTCCGGCACGGTGCGGCTGCACAGGTTGACCATCGATTCTCCGACCTTGACCGTACGGCGCAGCGGCGACGGAATGATCGATGTCGCGGGTATTCCCGTTAACCGTCCGGGGAGCGGCAGCGGTTTCGCCGGTTGGGTGCTGCGGCAACAGCATATCTTGGTCCGCAACGCCTGGGTGCGATGGCGCGATAACTTACGTCAAGCGCCGCCGCTGGAGTTGAAGCAGGTAAATTTCCGCCTGGATAACAATGGCGACCGCCACCGTTTCGGCCTAACCGCGGTTCCTCCCGCTTCCCTGGCGTCGCCGTTGGACATTCGCGGAGATGTGCGCGGCGCGGCGGCGGGAAATTGGACGAATTGGCGCGGCGAGTTGTACGTCCGTCTCGACCACGCCGATTTGGGCGCTTGGCGTGCGTGGCTGACGTTCCCCTTTACCTTGAACCGTGGCGGCGGCGGGGTGCGGTTATGGTATACCTTCGACGGTAAGCAGTCGCTGGAAGTGACGGCGGATGTCCGGCTGAACGCGATTCAAGCGCGTCTGGCCGATGATCTGCCGGTATTGTCGCTCACCCGGCTGCAAGGGCGGCTGGGATGGAAACGGGTAGGCGATGACGGCTTTGCATTTAGCGCCCAGCAGCTTTCCTTGGCCACGCCGGCAGGGATTACCTTGGCCCCCGCCGACATGTCGATGCGCTACTCGCCGGCGGCCAAGACGTCGCCCGCCCAAGGGGAAATTCGGCTGCAACACGTGGCGTTGGCGCCGCTCCGCAAACTCGGCGCTTATTTGCCATTGCCTGCGTCGCTGCGGCGGAAATTGGCAACCATTGCGCCACAGGGGGTTGTTAATCATTTCTTCGTGAATTGGCGCGGCGTATGGAGCGCTCCGCAACGTTATCGCGTGAAGGGCCGTTTCACCGGCCTAGGCATGAAACCCTACGGTGCGCTGCCGGGGTTCGGCGGGGTCAGCGGCAATGTCACCGCGAATGAAGAAGGCGGCGCGTTTTCATTAACTTCCCGTCAAGGACAGTTGGTCTTACCTCGTGTTTTCCGTGCGCCGCTGCGCTTGAAGGCGTTGGCCGTCCAAGCGAACTGGACGGTTCACAACCGGCAAGTGGACGTCAATCTCACGAACGCTTCCTTTGCCAACGCCCATCTGGCCGGGAATGCTTTTGGTCATTATCGGTTAGTGCGCGGCGCGCCTGGGGTGATCGATTTGACGGCGCGGCTATCCCGCGTCGATACGCGCTATGTGAGTCATTATATTCCCTTCAGCGTGAACCCCGATGCGCGTCGCTGGCTGGATCAGGCGTTTCTGGCGGGGACGTCCACCGATACGCGGTTACGCCTCAAAGGCAATCTCGCCGATTTTCCTTTCGTCGATGACCGTAACGGTCTTTTCCGGGTGGAGGCGAATATCCGCGGAGGCGCGCTGCATTACGCGGCGGGATGGCCGCAAATCAACAACGTGACGGGCGACCTGTTATTCCATGGCGGGCGGATGGAGGTTCATGTCAGCCACGGCGACATTTTCGGCATGCAGTTGGGGCCGGTGCGCGCGGTGATCCCCGATTTGGAAACGGCCGGCAAGGAACGCTTGGAGGTGACGGGGACGGCGGCGGGGCCGACCGCCGGGATGCTGCGTTTCATCAACCATAGTCCGCTCGCGAAAAAAGTAGAGGGATTCACCGAAGGCATGCGGGCGCGCGGCGATGGCCGGTTAACGCTAACGCTGCATATGCCGCTGAACCATGTGAAAGACACCCAGGTAACGGGGGGGTACCAATTCATTGGCAATCGGATCGAGGGCGGTCATGACATGCCGGTGTTGGATCAGGTGAATGGGACGCTGCGCTTCAGCGAATCGTCCGTAGCGGCGGATCGTTTGTCGGCGCTAATTTTGGGCGGTCCGGCCTCGATTCGGATTGCGTCTCGGCCGGGCGGCCGCGTACAGATTGGCGCGCAGGGACGGCTCAGCGCCGCTAACTTGCAGCAAGCGTCGGCCAATCCGTTGCTGCGCGCGTTAAGCGGAGCGGCGGATTGGCGCGCTCGCATCGTACTACGCAAACAGCGTACCGATGTGACGCTCGATTCATCCTTGGTCGGCTTACGCTCGAATCTGCCCGCGCCGTTCGATAAACCAGGGCGGGGCGCTCTGCCGTTTCATCTGGAAAAGCGCGAGACCGGCGATGGTCAGGATGTCGTGACGGCCGCCCTGGGC
>DOVS01000277.1 GCA_003519965.1 Betaproteobacteria bacterium | reverse complement strand
CGAATTCAGCGTCGCCCACTGCGAGTCATAGTTCCCCTGCTGCTCAAATACCAGCCGCACCGCCCGTTCCCGAACTTCCGGGGAGTATCTCGTCGTCTTGTTCATGACTCTATCCTCTCAAGAAATAGAGTCTCCAGTAAAGTCGGGGCGGTTCAACTTCCAAGAATAAGTAGAATAATCCCTGCTTTTCTAAATGGATTGCTCAATGCCTCCATACCTCTTCCCCTTAGCCGCCAACGTTTGAATTCATCGGCGGTGCGCGGCCTCATCGCGTAACGTCCGGTGAAATGATGGATTGGGCGTTAATGACCGGGATAAACCATTTCGGTTTCATGCGCCAGAAATCTGTTCTTACGTGACGCCGCAAGCTCTTTTTCGGGTCGAGTACGCTTGCACCTTTAAGATCGCGCACAAATACGACCCAGTGCCAAAACGGTCGTCCATTCTCAAGACGCCACTTAATCGATAGCAGAGCGAGATCGGGTAACGACTTCCATGACTGGAAAGGCTGCTCAGCGTTCCCCAGCTTCACGCCCATATGCTCTAGGAGCATGCGCATATGATTAGTCTCTGACCACAACCGCTCGTCTTGCGCTGCGATATCCAGAGCACTGGCGATCTCCTTCGCCTGAACATAGGTCAGGCCCGCAATCGCGGCGGCGCTCGCTATGCCGCAACCTGTAGGCTCTAGCTGAACAACTGGCTTCATCATGATGCCCAATATGAAATAGACATCCTAAATAACACCTGACTCTAGATCAAAAACGAATCTAATCCATCCGCAACGAAGAAGAGCCTTTTTATTCATGGAATATTCCCTTATTCGGCTCTTGAAAGGAGACACTTGGCAAAGCCTCGCAGGAAACCATGGCTTTTTCTCTATTCCGATTCCATTTATTTTCGTTTCTCTAATAAGCTAACGTTGCCGCCCGCCCCAGACACCGCGCCGCTCGGCGGAAAAGCTTCTCATGGGGCGGCGTCCTGCTTGACCGCAGTCACCACCAGCCGGCGGCCGAGGATGGACTGACGTGAACCGGCATGTTTCCAGTAACGCCGCTCCTCCTCGGTCTTGGCCGAGAACAGCCGCCACCGGCCATATAGCAGCGTGGGCGCGCCAATCAGCCATTCCAGCCAATGTTTGGGACGGGCTTCGGGTACATCGTGCAGCGTCACCTCGGAAAATCCATACAGCGTCATGAACTGGTAGAGCTGCGGGAAACTCCAGGGAATCAGGTGCATATGGGTTCCCCAGGCCAGCCGGCCCACCAAGCTGGGAAAGCTGGGGAAAAACCCCTTAAGCAGAAATTGCAGCCGCGACTGGGCATACCAGCAGTTAGGAGTGGACAACACCAGCCGCCCTCCTGGCCGCAGCAGCCTATTGACGCCGGACAGGAGTAATCCGGGGTTAGCCAGGTAGGCAATCACCTCGCAACAGACAACGCAGTCATAGGCGGCAGGCTCGCCAGGCGCCTCTGTATTTAGGTCGGCATGGTAGACGTTTCTGTAGCCAGGCAGCGGCTGGCCGCTCCAGTCCGCCGCGTCGATCTCTGGAGAATAGTCCAGTCGCTGCCTGAGCCAGCCGTCGCCAGCGCCAATATCCAAAATAGTTCGGGGCCGCTGCTCGTTCAGCAACGCGGCGACCACCGGCTTGTACTGCCGGTGCCTATCGGCAGGGTTCGCGGCCGAATCGTGATGCGTACATGGGGCCGAAGCCATTGACATCCCTCTGTAAAAAATAAAGTGAACAAATCCAAAAGCCCCATAGGGAACACCCATTAGCCAGCCCGCGTCAAGCGGGTAGGCCGCCCCATGGCGGCGTCGGCCGCCAATCTCCACCGGCCGTCCCTCCGATTGCTAGCGAACCGCGCCTGTTTCTTCATGACATAGCGGCGAACGAATCGCGCGGGACATCCACCCGAATTACGCGACAGACAATGGAGCCACCCTTCGCCATGACGACTTAACCGCCCCAGAAAATATTGGCGCCGCTTCGCACCTAATCGATAGAAATCCGTGATTATCCAACTAATGGCACAACCAATGGGATCAGCCGCGATTGCGTCTGAATTGCGCTGATTTCCTATCCCCGCCTCTGGCTTCCGGTTCAACGCGTCTCTCTAATTGCTTCTGAACCCGTCGCTTAAATCGATCGGTTCCCAACACCCAGGCTTTATTGGTCGCCTCCCTGATTTCGCTGACGCTGCGCTCGGAAATATGATGTTTGAATAGCTGGCGATACGCAGCCTGGCGCTCCTTATCCGTCTTGCCCAGGCGGCGATATTCAAGATGCGGGGCGACTAAATGATCGGGGCGACCCAGAGCGTTTTGATGATAGCTTGACCATGGATAGTCAGACGGGTGCGATACCATGCCCGCCCGCACCGGATTCAACTCAATGTAGCGCATACAGGTCAGCAGATAGGCTTCAGTATCGATCAGGGTGGCCTTGTATCGGCCTTCCCATAATGTGCCGGTGCGTTGGTAACTGTAATTATAGTGCTGCACATAGTAACGCCCCAGCATCTGCATCGCTTTAGGCAGGCTCTGCTCTTCGCTCGGCGTGATGAGCAAATGGACATGGTTGGTCATTAATACATAGGCATGAATATCGCAGCCGTATTTGTCGCAGGCCAACTGCAACTTTTCACGATAAAAGCGGTAATCCGCGTCAGTGCGGAATATCTCTGTGCGATTGTTGCCGCGCAATATGACATGCTGCGGTTGGCCAGCAATCGCAAATCTCGGTAACCGCGCCATGCTCGCTCTCCAGTTTGAGCAAAATAAAACTATAGGGCGTATTTAATCGAATATCAATCGAGTCTGACCCCATTGATTCCTGTTATTCTTGATTTCGTTGATTTTCGTTTGACACCTTCGTTCACATTGCCTACCTTCAAAGGTGTCCAGAAAAACAAGGTAGCTCAGGCTGTCCTTATTGGTTCATTAATCAAATATCAATCGAGTCTGACCCCATTGATTTGCCATTGATTTGTGTGACCCCATTAGATTTGCATTGATTAAATTATGGTGACAAACCAATTTATCCGTCCTATTTTTGCAAAAATGCATGATTCTGTACTGCGCAGTGTGCTGTATTCCAAACCTAAAATGCCCGCCCTCGGGGCCGTTGGTGTTGTTGGCTTCCCTCTCTATTATTTCGTTTGGCATTACTTGATTCCCCAGCCCTACGAAAATCTTTCCCTCCGGCTTTTTGGCTGCGCCTTGTTCTTGCCACTAATATTCATCAACTACTGGCCTCCGCGTTTACGCCGGCTACTGCCTGTTTATTGGTATTTTTCCGTTTTTTACGCCCTACCGTTTTTCTTCACCTTCATGTTATTTAAGAACGACGGTTCTGCTGTTTGGCAAATGGCCACTTTAGTTGCTATTTTTTTAATGGCCCTGCTGATGGACTGGCTAAACGTAGTCATTATGTTGCTGCTAGGTACAACCTTGGCTTGGTTTGCCTATGTGTTCACTACCCCGATTATCCATCTCCCTCATATTTATCTTGCCGATATTTCCATCTATCTCTTCGCCATCGTTAGCATAACCCTATTGAATTTCAGCGCAGAAATCGTGAAACAGGAAAAACTCCGCGCCATGCTCGCCACCGCCAGCAACATCGCCCACGAACTGCGCACCCCCTTGCTGGGGATGAAAAGCGGCGCGGCGGGGCTGCGCCGTTATCTCCCAGCCCTACTGGAGGCCTACCAGTTGGCGCGCGCCCAGGGGCTGCCGGTAACGCCGGTGCGCAAGGCCCACCTGGACGCCATGGCCGGGGTGCTGGAGCGAATAGAAGCGGAAGCTGTGTATTCCAACACCGTCATCGATATGCTGTTAATAAACGCCCGCCCCACCGGCCGCTGCCCGGACGGCTTCGCCAACTACTCTATGGCCCGCTGCGTGGACGCTGCGCTGGCCCGCTATCCTTTCGCCCCAGCGGTACAACGGCGGTTAGTCCACTGGGATGCCGACGGGGATTTCCGCTTCCATGGGTCGGACCTGCTCATGACCCACGTACTGTTCAACTTACTGAAAAACGCGCTCTACTACATCGCCAAGGCGGGCGTGGGCAATATCCAGATCCGCCTGGAACCCGGCGCAACGGCCAACCAATTGGTGTTCCGCGACACCGGCGCGGGCATCCCCGCCCATGTGCTGCCGCATATTTTCACCCGCTTTTATTCCTGGTCGCCGGGCGCCGCCCCCGGGCCCGGCGTAGGTATCGGCCTCGCCTTTTGCCGAACGGTGGTCGACAGCTTCGGCGGCGCCATCGCTTGCCATTCCCGGTGGGGCGAATATACTGAATTCGTCATAACTTTCCCGCTGCCGCCTCCCGATGACAATGACGCCTGACTACATTCCACCTTTTTATTACCCGACCACGGTGCTGTTCGTCGACGACAACGCCGCTTTTCTCGCCAACCTGAGCTTGCAGCTTTCCGGCGGCCTGGCTTACCGTCTCCACAGCTCCCCCTTGGACGCGCTGTTGGAAATCAACGCCCCGGCCAGCGGCGCGCCCGCGGCCCGGCGCTATTTTTCCCTGGGCGGCGATACCGGCGCGCAGCCGCTGTGGCGCCACGCCATCGACCTGCACCTGGACAAAATTCACCGCGAAGTGCATAACGAGCGCCGCTTCGGCCAGATCGCCGTGGCGGTGGTGGATTTCGACATGCCGGAAATCGATGGCCTGGCGTTTTGCCGCAATATCAAAAGTCCGGCGGTGAAGAAACTACTGCTCACCGGCAAGGCGGACGAGAAAATCGCGGTGAAGGCGTTCAATCAGGGAATTATCGACCGCTTCATCATGAAGCACGAGAGCGATGCAACCGCGCGCTTAAACCAAGCCATCGCCGAATTACAGTGCGCCCATTTCCGTCAAAGCGAGCGCATGCTGGCGGACGCCTTGTCGATCGGAACGCACGATTTCCTGTGCGACCCCGGCTTCGCCGGCGTCTTCCGCGACATCCGCCAACAGTTGCGCATCGTCGAATTCT
>DOVS01000326.1 GCA_003519965.1 Betaproteobacteria bacterium | reverse complement strand
CTCCCGCCGCGAGAATCCGCATCACGACATCTTCCACGCCGCCCGCCGTGGGCAGGGTCGCCACCCGCAGCTCGATATCCAAGGGGCCGAATTTTTTGAATTTGATTTTGCCGTCCTGGGGTTTGCGCTTTTCCGAAATGTCCATGTCGCACATGATTTTAAGGCGCGTCACCAGCGGCGCGCGGTAGCTTGCCGGCACCTCGATGTATGGCGTCAGCGAACCGTCGATACGGTAGCGGATTTGGGTTTTCGCCTTGCCGGGATAGGGTTCGATGTGGATGTCGGACACTTGCCGATTGTAGCCATCGACGATAATTTTATTCACGAGTTTGACCAGTTCGTTATCCTGGGCCGCCGCCATATCGGCCGCTTCCTCGCTCTCGTCCAGCACCTCCTCTTCCAAACCGGACAGCAAGTCGCCGATGGTGGTGGTGTCGCCCGCCGGACCGTAAAATAGGTCGACGGTCTTGGCGAATTCCTGGTGCGTGCACACTTTGTACACTAGCTTGCTTTTAGGAAAGACGTTGTCGACGATGCGCGAACCGGCTACGCTTTCGGGATCGGGCGTCAAGATCGCCAGTCCGTCCTGGGTGTCCTCCAACGGCAGCCATTGGCTGTTTTCCACGTAATCCCGCTTGAGATTCGCCAGTAACTCCATGGGCTTGATCCGGTCCGCCTGGAAACGCACGTAGGGCGCTTGGAAAAACGCCGCATAGGCTTTGCCCAGCGCCTCCAGCGGCACCTGGAATTCCTCGGTCAGCACCGTTTCCAGCAGCAGCCCTTTTTTGCGCGCGGCCCGCGTCGCCAGCTCCAGCTCGCTGACGGAAATGACGCCATCGGCCACCAGGCCGTCGAATTTGGATTTGACCAGGTGCAGCGGCTGTTGGCGCTGTTTCATGGCGATCGCCAAGGTCTTGGCGAGTTCGGCCCCGCCCTCTTCGGCCACTTTGGGGAACGGCGCCCCGGACAAGGCGTTGATGATTTGGATCACGCCTTGCAAGCCGCCGTCGGCGGTGTCGATGACCGGCGCCACCAGCATCTGTTTGGTGCGGTAGCCGGTTTTCTCGTCCACTTCCTTGAGAAAGCGAATTTGCGGGCTGAAGGCGTGTAATTCCGCTTCGTCGTAAACATCGGCGATATTCACCACCCGCTGGTTCACCGCCACGTAGCCGGCGATGCTCTGAGCAGAAATCGGCAGCCGCAGGTCCTTAAATGCGTTCAACCCCAGTTTGACCTTGGACACGATAGCGTTGCGCTCTTCGTTCACTGTGTAAATGGTCAGACGGTCCGCCTCGAACAATGCACAAATATCCTGGCTCACCTCCAGCATGATTTCGTCGATGTCCTTGGTGGCGTGGATTTTGTTGGTCGCCGCCTGAAGTTTGCGGGTAAACGCCAGCCGGCTGCTGATCTCGCCGAGTGCTTCTTGTTGCGTATCCATGAATCGGTTCGTCCCGCCGCGGCGCCGAATCAGCGCTGGAACGCCGCGGTTCCCGCTAGGGAGGAACTCGACGTGTTAGCGCTGAAGCTGGCGATCGCGCCTTCGGCATTGGATCCGACAAACGCGCCGGACGCCTGCCCGGAAGTGACCGGAGAGGCGGGACAACCGCCGCAACTACCGCTGAGGACGGTCATGCCGTGGTTGCCCGCGCCTTCGTGGTAGACCTGCGCCAAATCACCGTGCCAGCTCACCAGCCAAGTGCGGCCGCCCACGGTATTGGTGTCGATCTTCAGTTCGAATTGACTGCCGGTGTATTGAAAGTACGAGGTTCCCTGGATGGTGTAAATGTGGTTCAGCTCATCCGACACGGTACCGCTGCCGGTGATATAGTTAAAGGTCACCGCCGAGGTGTCGAATAATTTACCCGCGCCCATTACCGTCGCCAGCGCCTGATTGTAGGGCAGCGCCTGATCGGCCAGCATCAGGTGCATACTGCCGATGGGATCGCGCACTCCCATCTTGTCCACGATTGCGTCATCGCCGACATAGCGCCCCCACTGCACCGTGGCCAGCTTCACGGCGGGGTTTCCCGGCATGTGGATAGCGGCTTTCCCCGCGTCCAGCCAAGCGGCGCTGCCGGCGGAATAGGAAAAATCCTCGCTGGCGGTATTCTCCGAGATCAAGACCGGCGCTTTATTTTCATCCAGCAAGATCGATTTGCCCGCCGTCCCATCCAGCACGATCGAACCGCCGCCGCCGCAAAAACCCGTGCCGGAACACAACGGGTCGTTGGCGTCGCCATTCCAGCGGATATCCGCGCCCACGCCGGCGAAACCCGCCGGCGCGGCGTGCGTACCGCTCCCCAGGGCGGTAAGCAGCACGCCGCCGGTCGCGTCGCTGACATTCTGCACGATTGGATTGCTCGGCGCGGGCGGCGGCGACACCGATACATTTTCAAGCGGCGTGGATTCCGTTTGCGCTTCGCTCGCCGCCGCGGTTTCCTCGCCGTCGCTTTGCTGGCTTTCCTCGGTTTTTGTTTCCTTGGCTTCCTCTTCCTGCGCCTCCTCTTCCTGCGCGCGCCGTGCTGGCTTGGCCGGCTCGAAAATCGACGGCGTCTTGGGCAAAATTACCGCCGGCGTGGCGAGGTTCGGGGTGTACGCCACCTGATTCGGGCCGACGACCGTCCCATTGACGACGGTGGCGCCGACATTCACTCTATTATAGGTTCCCGGAGGCACGGCTGGCGCGGGGCCGCCGCTGGGCGGCGGCGGCACGTGCACCGTTTCGCTGTCGGTGCCGCGAATACCGATGGTG
>DOVS01000119.1 GCA_003519965.1 Betaproteobacteria bacterium | reverse complement strand
GCGGGGTGCGGCTGGCGCAAATGGACTTCGACCCGATGGGGCGGATCGTGGATTTCGGCGTTGCCGGCGATCGCCTCGCTCCATTGATCGATAGCGGAAAACCCTTCCAAACTTCCGGCTGCCCCGGCAGCAGCGATCCTCTGGTTTCCGCGTGTAACCGGCCTTTCGGCGATTCGCCGCCGTCCGATATTAAATCGTTTCCTTTTTCCTTGAGCCGTGCCGATGTGAAATGCGTCAGAAAGCAGCTTGTAAATAAATAAGAATATAAGAATAGTCTTATAATTTGAGCAATTTCATGGTGTTGTATTTATGCAACAAACCAGTCTGTATAAAGCTTCTCGTCGGTAAAAAGGCGCTGAACCGGCATTAACTTGCTTGTTGAAGGGGAATGTTGGAGTAAGATGGCCCGCATATAATAAAAAAGTGAAACAAAGCACACCTTGCTTCCAGAAACAAACACTTGTATTCGAGGAGTGAAAAAATGCAATATAAAAAATTAGTAGGGGTTTTCGCACTGGCCGGGATGATGGCTCCCGGCGTCGCATCGGCGACTAACGGTTATTTTTCCCATGGCTACGGCATGAAAGCCGAAGGGATGGGGGGCGCGGCGACCGCCATGGCGGACGACGCCTTCGGCGGCGCGAATAATCCGGCGGCCATGGTGTTCGCGGGCAACCGGCTGGATGTCGGGCTGGACTGGTTCAGTCCCCAGCGCAGCGCGGAACGCAGCGGCGGCACCGCCGGACTCAATGGCAAGGCGGACAGCGGCAGCACCAACTTTTTCATTCCGGAGTTCGGCTACAACAAAATGCTGAGCAATCGGATGTCGCTCGGCGTGACTGTTTACGGCAACGGCGGCATGAACACGGACTATTCCGGCGGCCAAATTGCCGCAGGGAGCGCAGGGGCTGGAATATGTGGTAGTTTTTATGCAGCCGCTCCCGGTGGAGCCTATAATTTACTGTGCGGCACGGGCAAGCTGGGCGTGGACCTGATGCAGCTGATCGTTGCGCCGACCGTGGCCTACAAAGTCAATCGAAACAACTCCATCGGCATTGCGCCGCTATTCGGCTATCAGCGTTTCAAGGCGGAAGGCTTGCAAGCGTTTGCCGGCCTCTCTTCCAACCCGAGCCACCTCACCAACCAGGGTTACGATAGCTCCACCGGGTGGGGCGTGCGTATCGGCTGGATGGGCAAGGTGAGCAATACCGTGACGCTGGGCGCGGCGTATGCGTCTAAGATAAAAATGAGCAAGATGGACAAATACAAGGGATTGTTCGCCAACCAAGGCGAATTCGATCTGCCCTCCAACTGGAACCTGGGCATCGCCGTCAAGGCAACGCCGAAGGTGACCATCGCCGCCGATTATCAGCGTATCAATTATAGCGATGTGGACGCCATCGCCAATCCAAGCACCAACTCGGGGTCTTTGGGAAGCAATAACGGGAGAGGTTTTGGCTGGCAAGACGTGGATGTTGTTAAGCTAGGCGTGGAATATCAATACAACCGTCAGTTGACGCTGCGCGCCGGCTACGACCATACTGATAACCCAATCCAGTCCCGCGACGTAACGTTCAATATTCTCGCACCGGGCGTGGTGCAGGATCACCTGACGCTGGGCTTTACCTATGGCCTGAGCCGCACTTCCGAGTTGACCATGGCGTACATGCACGCCTTTAAAAATTCGGTAACCGGTTCCAGTTTATTTAATAAACTAGGTGTTGCAGGATCAGGCAATGAGAAAATCCAAATGTATGAGGATTCGCTGGGCATCGCTTACGGCATGAAATTCTAAATCGCGTATTCGCCAGCTAGTTAAGCGATACAAGGGCTGAAAGCCAATCTTTCAGCCCTTTCTCTTTTCTTTGTTTCCAGTGCGCGGCGGCATTGCCGGCCGTTGCGCCGTCGGGGAGGGTTTCAATGTTCAAAAGAATGGCCCAAGGGTGGATATTGGCGTCACTGTTGATTTCCGCCGCCGCGTTGGCGGACGGCGCGTTGCTCAAACCATTTATTCTGGCGTCCAATGGGCCGGGAACGGTTGCGGCGAAGGCGGCGGCGGCAAAAAAAGCGCTTCAGGCGAATGGTTTTACCATCGCCGGGACGTATTCTCCTTACGCCAACGCCGAAATTATTATCGTGACCAATGCGGCGCTGAAGAACAACGCGGCGCAATCGCCCATGGGCGGTTTTGGCGCGATGCAGCGGGTGGCGGTCACGCAGGTGAAGAACGCGGTGCAGGTGTCCTACACGAACCCGGTGTATATGGCGAACGCTTACCGCATGAAGGGCGATCTCAAGGGGGTCGCCGCCGCGTTGCGCAAGGCGCTGGGGGAAGAGCGGGCGTTCGGCGCTCACGGGATGAGCGCGGATGCGCTGCGGCATTACCATTATATGTTCGGCATGGAGTATTTTACCGATCCCAGTACGCTAGCCGAGTACAGCAGTCATGACGCCGCCGTGAAAGCGCTGGAAAAAGGGTTGGCCGCCGGCAGGTCGGGTGTGACGCAAGTGTACCGCATCGATATTCCCGGCAAGCGGGAAACGGTGTTTGGCGTGGCGATGCGCTCCGCCGCCAATAAATATCAAGACGATCGCTACATCATGCACGTGATCGATTTTAAACCGCTCAAGTCCACCGCGTATCTTCCTTATGAAATCCTGGTG
>DOVS01000053.1 GCA_003519965.1 Betaproteobacteria bacterium | reverse complement strand
TGTTATTTTACTTAAGGTGGCGCAAGTGGGCGAGATCGCTTGCCATACCGGCAGGCGGAGTTGCTTCTATCGGAAATTGGAGAACCGCCGCTGGGCGGCCGTCGAACCGGTATTGAAGAATCCGGCGGAGATTTACCGCACATGAACGATATTCTCGACCGTCTGGCGTCCACCATGGAAAGCCGTAAATCGGCCGACCCCCAGGATTCCTATGTGGCTAAGCTTTATCATCAAGGCGTGGACGGCATTCTGAAGAAAATCGGCGAGGAAGCGGCGGAGACGATTATCGCCGCAAAAAACGGGGACGCTGGCCAAGTCGTCTATGAAATGGCCGACCTGTGGTTTCATTGCTTAGTGCTGCTCGCCCAGCAAGGATTAGGGCCTAGCCAGGTGCTGGCGGAATTGGCGCGGCGCGAGGGATTGTCCGGCCTAGTGGAAAAAGCGGCGCGGGGAGTGGATAATTGAAAAGGCGAGGCTGACGTGAGCGATTGCATTTTCTGTAAAATTGTCGCCGGAGAGATCCCCGGCAATCGGCTGTACGAGGATGACGAGGTGATCGCATTCCACGATATTCACCCCATGGCTCCCGTGCATTTTATGATCGTGCCGAAGACTCATGTGGACAGTCTAGCCCATTGCAGTGCGCGAGAGCAGGCCCTGTTAGGGAAAATCCTGCTGCTGGCGCCGCGGCTTGCCGCCGAGCAGGGACTGGACACAGGGTTTCGCACCATGATTAACACCGGGCGTGGCGGCGGGCAAGAGATATTTCATTTGCACGTGCATGTATTCGGCGGCGGCGACCACCTGCCCAAAATGTGATTGGCGAGGAGAAAATGGAAATGGGAAGTTTAAGTATCTGGCATTGGTTGATTGTGTTGATTATCGTTCTCGTGATTTTCGGCACGAAGAAATTGCGCAATATCGGCGGCGATTTGGGCGGAGCGGTCAAGAGCTTCAAAGAAGCGATGAACGAGGACGATAAAAACGCCCATCAATTGGAGGAGTCGGCGGCCGAGACCACCATCGAAGGAGAGGTGAAGGAAAAAACGCACTCTTGACATCAGGTGATTGCTGCTCCGCTACTTGTTGAAGGCGAATCGTACGATGTTTGATATCGGTTTTCCCGAGTTGATGCTGATCGGCGTCGTCGCGTTGGTCGTGATCGGCCCGGAGCGTCTGCCCAAAGTCGCGCGCACCGCTGGGCTGTTGTTTGGCCGGGCGAGGCGCTATGTGAGCGACATCAAGATCGAGATCGAAAAGGAAATAAAGCTGGAGGAAGTGCGTGGTTTTCAGGAAAAAATGAAGCAAAGCGCCGTTGACGCCAAGCATATGATTATTGAGGAAGTACAGAAAACCAGCGAGCCGGTAAAGGACGCGGCGGCGGAGGCTTCCGACGCCATCACGGAAATTTCCCGCGGCATCCGCCAGCCTCCCGCGCCAGGCGCATCGGTAAAGACCGATACCGTTGCCGAGACGCCTCTTTCTCCCTCTCTCCCCAGCGATAACCACACTGAATAAGCAGGACGGCGCTAACTAATGGATGCCAAGGAAGAAGCGTCATTTATTACGCATTTGATCGAGCTACGCACCCGCCTGGTGCGCGCATTGATCGCTATCGGGCTAGTGTTCATCGGGCTTTTCCCTTTCGCCGACCGGCTCTACACGCTGCTTGCGCATCCGCTGCTCGCGGTCTTGCCCAAAGGCGGTCAAATGATTGCCATCGACGTGACCACGCCGTTCTTTATTCCCATGAAAGTGGCGCTGGTGGCGGCGTTCCTGGTCGCGTTGCCCTATGTTCTTTACCAGGTTTGGTCGTTTATCACGCCGGGTCTATATCTTAACGAGCGGCGGCTGATTGCTCCCTTGGTCGTAGCCAGTACGGTGTTGTTTTTTTGCGGCATGGCGTTCGCTTATTTCGTGGTGCTCCCCATCGTGTTCACCTTCATTACCCACACTGCCCCCCACGGGGTAGCGGTGATGACCGACATCAGCAAGTATTTGGATTTCGTGCTGACTCTGTTCCTCGCCTTCGGCATGGCGTTCGAAGTGCCGATTGCGGTCATTTTACTGATTCACTTCGGAGTGGTGACGCCGCAAAAGCTCAAGGAAATGCGTCCCTATATTATTGTCGGCGCATTTGTGATGGGCGCTATTTTCACGCCGCCCGACGTAATGTCGCAAACCATGCTGGCGTTGCCGCTATGGCTGTTGTTCGAAGCGGGGATTTTCGCTTCTCGCTGGGTGGGCCGCGCCGCGTCTCCCGGTGCGGCCGATGAGCCGGCCTACGAACCGCCTAGCGGGGAAGAGATGGAGCGCGAGTTGGACGCCGTCGGCGGCAACCCCGAGGAAAAAGGCGAAGAGGGCGGCGCTTAACCCTTATTCGGCGGCGCTCCCCGTTTCATCCGGCGCGATTTTCTAATCCACGTTTTTATCGAGCGTTGGTCGTTTGCCGACGCGCAGCGGCAACTCGATTCGCCTGCCATCGCGTACTATTTTTAGTGTGGCTTCGGCGCCCGGTGCTAGGGCCGCGACAACGTTCAGCATGGTAGAGGAATCCGTAATGGGTTGCTGATTGATTCCGACCAGAATATCGCCGGGCCGCACGCCTGCCCGATCGGCAGGACCGTTGCGCAGTACGCCGGCGATGAGCGCGCCACGGGTGCGCGGGAGGTGAAACGATTCCGCCAGCCTGGGGGTCATGTCTTGTGCTTCTACGCCGACCCAGCCGCGGGTCACGCTGCCGTTTTGGATGATTTGCCGCATCACCTGCCGCGCTAGACTGACCGGGATAGCGAAGCCGATGCCGAGGGAGCCGCCGCTGCGGGAATAAATCGCGCTGTTAATGCCGACCAAGTCGCCGTCGGTATTTACTAAGGCGCCGCCCGAGTTCCCCGGATTAATAGCGGCGTCGGTTTGGATGAAATTTTCGAAGGTGCTGATCCCCAGATGATTGCGTCCCAAGGCGCTGACAATGCCCATGGTCACCGTTTGGCCGACGCCGAACGGGTTGCCG
>DOVS01000177.1 GCA_003519965.1 Betaproteobacteria bacterium | reverse complement strand
ACACTTGATCTTTAAAACTTCTTCGACCTCGTCCAGCAACTCGATCGGTTCACGCCCCTCCCGATCCAATTTATTAATGAACGTCAATATCGGTGTATCACGCAATCGGCAAACATCCATCAGTTTGATTGTGCGTTCTTCCACACCCTTGGCACTGTCGATAACCATCAGGGCAGAATCGACCGCGGTCAAAGTTCGATAGGTATCTTCAGAAAAATCCTCGTGTCCCGGCGTATCCAGCAGATTGATAACACAATCCCGGTAAGGGAACTGCATCACCGAGGAAGTCACCGAGATGCCGCGCTGCTTTTCCAGCTCCATCCAATCCGAGGTCGCGTGACGTTCCGCCTTACGCGCCCGCACCGCGCCCGCCATCTGGATAGCGCCGCCGAACCACAGCATTTTCTCGGTTAGGGTTGTCTTGCCGGCGTCGGGATGGGAAATGATGGCAAAAGTACGCCGCCGCTGGATTTCTTCCTGCAAAGGATTCACTGTCGCAATGACCTAAAAACCAAATAAACCGATTATTATAACGTTCTCTGTCCCGCAAGGACAGGCCAAGGAAAGCTATCCGCTCAACACGGCTTGCGCCGGGCTAATGCACTGGCCAAACGGCCGAAGCGCCTAGCGGGACAATACGGCGTCCATGCGCAGCACCGCCCGTAGCGCGGCCGGTTGCTGTTGCAGGTCGGCGAGCGTGTATTGATCGAGCGCCGCGATAAATGCGTTCCTTGCCTCGTTTAACATCATTTTTAACCGGCATTCCGTCGCCAGGGGACAGACGGACTGCTGACAATCCACTATATCCAACGTCGCCTCCATCGCGCGAACGACCGCGCCGAGACGGACTGCTCCCGGCACCCTGCCCAAGCGCACGCCGCCGCCCTTGCCGCGAAAGGTCTGAATATAACCGAGACGCCCCAAGCGGTGAACCACTTTGACCAAGTGGTTGCGCGGGATCGCGAAGCACTCGGCGATCTCGCCAATGGTGGCAAGAGCGCCGCCTTCCTTGAGCGATAGGAAAATCAAGGTCCGCAACGCAAAATCCGTATGCCGGGTCAGTTGCATGACGGCTTGTCCAATAGTTAAGAGGGAGGGGGCGCCGCGGAGAAAAACGCATCCGCGTAAATATCCGCGGAATGCGCGCCCGCCAGAAAAATACGCTTGCGCAACTGCGCCACCAGGTCGGGTGCGCCGCACAAAAACACTTTCCAGCCCGTCAATTCCGGCGCCGTCGTGGAAATCAGGCGATCGATCGCGCCCACCTGAACACCCTCGGGCAGCTGCGCCGGCGAGCGCAGCACGCTCGGATGATAATGAAAATTCGAGTAGCGCGCCTCGAGACGCCGCAACGCGTCGACGAGATAGAGCCCCGCCGTATCCAACGCACCGTGGAATAAGTGGATATCGCCGCGATGTCCCGCATGCAAGGCGTCTCGCGCAATACCGTATAGCGGCGCCAGCCCGGTTCCCGTCCCCGCGAGCAGCAGGTTCTGGTCCGCCGTCTCCGGCACGTAGAAACAACTGCCGACGGGCCCTTGCAATTGGAGCGTCTCGCCGGTGCGTAGCCGGTCGTGAATCCAACCGCTCATTACGCCTCCCGGCGCCCGCTTTACATGAAAAGTTAAGTGCGCGTCCAGGGAAGGAACGCTGGCGAGGGAATAACTCCGCCCCAATCGTTCGTCGCGCCACAACGTCATGTATTGTCCGGCGCGGTAATCAATAGGGGCGTCGCTGCGCAAATGGAGCGCCATCACGTCCTCCGCCAGCAACTCCCGTTCAATAACCGTAGCGCTGAAACGCACGGCCGACGCTTGCGGCAACTGGACGACCAAATCCGTCGCCGCTTGGCAGCGGCACGCAAGAAAGTAATTTTGCGCTTTGAGGGTGCTTTTTAGACCGTCCTGGGCCGCTTCCGGCACGCACCCTTGAGTAGCCTGCATCAAGCAGGATTGGCAAGCGCCCGCCCGGCAACCGTGAGGAATTTCATGACCGTGGGCCAGCAATGCATCCAACACGGAAACACTGCTGGCGACATCCACGACGCTGCCGCAATATTCGACCTTAGCCACGATTTCAGCGGTTTAACACATCATCGCGGACGCTATTGGCAATTGTCGCCATTTCGCGAATGTCGCTCTCGCCAGCGCCGAGTTCTTGCAGCGTTTCACTCAGTAATTCCACAATCGCATCGACGTGGCTATCGTTCAATCCCCGCGCCACCAGATGTTGATGCCCCTCGCGCATATCCTTGCCGGAATAATGGCTGGGGCCGCCGAACACCATGGTCAGAAACGCTTTTTGTTTAGCAATTTGCCGCTCCATATCCACATCGTCGAAAAAATGCTGAACGCGATCGTCGCTTAACACTTTACGATAGAAAATTTCCACCGCTTGATTGACCGCCGCCTCGCCACCCAACCGCTCATAAAGACTTGCCATAAGAACTGCTCCTTCCATTTAAAGGGATCTGTGAAATTAAGGGCGCATTATTTCATAAGATGCATATAACATACAACTTATAATACCGGCGGACACCAGCGAAAACACAAACGCGCCCGCAAGACGTTCCACCGGAAAACGAGTGATCCGGCGCTTGCCGGTCCCTCCTTTTTTCTCCACAATGTTCACTGCACGCGGGGCGTCCTTACGCCGCGCCATTCCGTCTATCCAATTGAGGTGTTTATGTTTATTGCAATGAACCGGTTCAAAATCGCGATCGGTCATGAAAACGATTTCATTGAGATGTGGAAATCCCGGGAAAGCCATTTGGACAGCGTTCCCGGATTTAAAGCGTTTCATCTGCTCCAAGGATCAAGCGACGAAAACTGCACGCTCTTCGCTTCCCATTCGGTATGGGAGTCGGCCGATTCATTTAACGCATGGACGCAATCCGACGCGTTTAGGAAAGCACACGCCCATGCAAGCGGCGCAAAGGATATTTACTTAGGGCCGCCGCAATTCGAAGGCTTTGAGGCCGTTATCTAACTGGCGCGGTCATCCCGGCGCGATTGTCGAACGTCCTTTACGAATACGCAATCCTCAACGCCGAGGAGCGCTGCGCCCGCGCTGACCGCATCACGCCTCACTCGCAATCGAAACATTCAGGTCGAGCCAATAGCACCCCAATTGGCGCACCGCTTCAGTAAATTGGTCGAAACTAACCGGCTTGCGAATATAGCTGTTGGCGCCTAGGGCGTAACTATCGCTGACATCGCGATCCTCGACGGAAGTCGTCAACACGACCACTGGCAAAAACCGGGTGGACTCGCTCTCCCGAATACGGCGCAATACATCGAGACCGGAAAGCTTAGGCAGTTTCAGATCGAGGAGAACGACTTCCGGCAAATGGCGTGCGTCGCGGCTAGCATAAGCGCCTTCGCCGAAAATAAAATCCACCGCTTCCGCGCCATCGCGTACAACAGCCACCTCATTGGGAATGTTATTCTTCTTAAGCGCGCGCAGCGTCAGCACTTCATCGTCCGGATTATCCTCCACCAACAAAATAAAACGGCCCTTCGGAAAATCGGTGTCCATCCGCCCGCCCCTCTTTCTATGAAAAGTACTTCATGCTAGCAGAAACTTATGCCGGCAACCGAAAGTAGAAAGTCGCGCCTTCATTGACGGCGCCTTCTCCCCAAACCTCGCCCCCATGGCGGCGGATGGCGCGCTGCACCGTCGCCAGCCCCACGCCGGTCCCCTCGAATTCGGTATAGGCGTGCAGGCGCTGAAATGCGCCGAATAGTTTGTCGGCATAGGCCATCTCGAAACCGGCGCCGTTATCCTTCACGTAAAAAGTATGTTGTCCGTCGATAAGCGCCGCGCCGAATTCTAGGCGGGCGTCCTGGCGCTTTCCGGTGAATTTCCAGGCGTTCCCCAGCAAGTTCTCCAGCACGATCCGCATGAGCCCGCGATCGCCGATAGCGGAAAGATTCGGCATAACGGCGATTTCCACGTCGCGCCCCGTTCCCGAATGCACCAGCCCAGCGGTGATGTCCTCGGCAATCGCGCTCAAATCCAGCGGCTCCAGCCGCATTTCGCGGCGGGTAATACGCGACAGGGTTAGCATATCGTCGATCAGCTCCCCCATCCGCCGCGCACCGTCGCTAACCCGGACCAGATAATCCTGCGCCTGTTCGTCGAATTTGCCGCCGTAATCTTCGAGCAGCGCCAAGCTAAATCCGTTAATGCTGCGCAGCGGGGCCCGCAAGTCGTGAGAGACCGAATAGGAAAAAGCCTCCAGCTCCTTGTTAACCGCAGTAAGCTCCCGGGTGCGTTCCGCGACGAGATCCTCCAGCCGGTCCCGATATTCCTGGAGTTCCGCCGCCACCTGGCGCCGTTCGGTAATATCCGTGAAGGTGCTATAGACTTGGTAAGGTTTTTTCTCCCCCGGCCGCCATTGCGGCGTCGCGCTGACCAGTATCCAACGATTGCCGCGGGCGGGCGGATGAATCACGCCCATAACGATATCCGTTACCACCCGGCCCGTTGCCAGAGCGTCCATGGCCGGGTGCATTTCCGCGGGAAAATCCGAACCGTCTTCATGAATAGCGCGCCATGAGGGAATAGCCGGCGCCGATTTGCGCATCTTACCGAGATGAAAACCCAAAATAGCTTCCGCAGACGGATTCGCGGAAAGAATCCGGCCGCGCGCATCCTGGTAGACCACCCCTTGGCTCATGGTTTCAAACAGCAGCCGGTGTTTTTCCTCGCTGTCCCTTAAGGACTGCTCCGCCCGCCGGCGTTCCTCCCGGGTGCGCAAGGTAGCAATACCGTAGGCGATGTCGTGCGCCAGCCCCCGCAACAATTGCAGTTCGTCCGCATCGAAAGCGTCGGCGATTTCAGCGTAGATTGCAAGCACCCCTAGCGTTTCCTTACCGTGGATCAACGGCAACGCCGCGACGGACGCATAGCCTCGTTTCATCGCCTGTTTACGCCAAGGCGTAAATTTAGCGCTGCGCTGGATGCTGCGAACCACGGCCACTTTCCCCTTCCTAATCGCAGCGCCCAGCGGCCCGCGGCCTTTTTCCGTATCCGACCAACGAATATCCAAACCGTCCAGGAACCCCGCATCGAAACCGGCATGGGCCACTGGCTTGACGCCTTTCTTGCGGTCATGTTGCGGGAAACCGATCCAAACAAAACGGTAGCCGCATCGCTCGACCAATATTCGGCAGACTTTTTGTAACAGCGCGCGCTCGGCGGTCGCTTTTGCGATCGCCATATCGCAATCGCTCAGCGCCTGGTAGGCGCGATTGGCCTTGTGTAGCGCCTGTTCCGCTTTTTTGCGCGCACTGATGTCGCGGATCAACGCCATCGCCACGCGTTGTCCTGGCATGTCGATCAACCCGACGCGCACTTCCACGGGAAAGGCCACCGCGTCCTTGCGCCGCTGTTCGCTCTCGAGGGTAACGGGCCGGCCGGCCTCCAACCGCATCAGGATCGCAACCAGCGCGTCTCGCGCGCTCCCCTGCACTAGATCGGTCATCGCAAGCTTGGCCAACTCATCGCGGCGGTAACCAGAAAGATCGCAGGCGGCTTGATTGGCGTCTAGAATGCGCCCTTGCAAGTCACACACGACCAGGGCGTCTCCCGCTTGCTGCATCAACGCACGAAAGCGGTTCTCGCTCTGCTGCAGCGCTTTCTCCGCCTGCCGGCGTTCCGTGACTTCGTGCGTCGACACCACCGCGCCTAATTTATTGCCCGCGTCATCGAAAAATGCATGACCGCTCACGACGACTAGCCGCGGCGAACCCTGCTTGGGAATAATCGTCAACTCCACGTTCCGCACTAACTCGCCCTGTAACGCC
>DOVS01000063.1 GCA_003519965.1 Betaproteobacteria bacterium | reverse complement strand
CGCGCCCGAGCGTTAGCGAAACCCTTGGACACGGAATTGGCGATTATCGATAAGCGCCGGCCGAAACCGAACGTCGCCAAGGTGATGCATATTATCGGCGATGTGGCGGGGCGTAACTGCGTGCTGGTCGACGATTTGGTCGATACCGCGAACACCCTGTGCGAAGCGGCGGGCGCACTGAAGGAGGAGGGGGCGAAAACGGTGCGGGCCTATTGCACCCACGCGGTCCTGTCAGGCCCGGCGCTCCAGCGTATCGAGAACTCCGCGCTCGACGAGTTAGTGGTGACGGACACCATTCCGCTACGGGACGAAGCGAGGCGGAACGGCCATGTCCGCCAGTTGAGCGTTGCCGAACTGCTGGCCGAAACGGTGCGGCGGATTAGTGATGAAGACTCGGTAAGTTCTTTGTTTATCGAATAAATTTTGGACGGCGGGTTATTTCCGCCGCCCTTTTGCAACGGGCCGTTTGGTCGCGGACGGCTCATTTTGTCATGAGGAGAAAGTCAATGCATATCGAAATCAATGCGCAGAAGCGCGAGATGCAGGGTACGGGTGCGAGCCGCCGTCTGCGTCACGCCGGTCGCGTGCCGGGCGTCGTCTACGGTGGCGACAAGCCCGCCCAGATGATCGATCTGGATCATAACGAGCTTTACCACCAGTTGAAACAAGAGGCGTTTCACGCCTCGATCCTGTCGCTTAACTTCGATGGCGGCAAGGAACAGGTGCTGCTGCGCGACACGCAGATGCATCCCTATAAACAGCTAGTGATGCACGTGGATTTCCAGCGCGTTAGCCAGCAAGGGAAAGTCCACATGAAAGTGCCGTTACACTTCATTAACGCAGAGACGGCTCCTGGCGTGAAATTGTCCCATGGAACCGTTACCCATGTGATGACAGAGGTGGATGTGAGCTGTTTGCCGAAGGACTTGCCGGAATTTATCACGGTGGATCTGGGAAGTCTCGAGGCGGGGCATTCCATCCATTTGTCCGGGATGACGTTGCCGGCGGGGGTCGAGCTCGTCGACTTGCTTCATGGCAACGACAAGGCGGCCGTGTCGATCGCCACACCGCGTGGCGGCGTGGCGGCGGCCGAGGGCGAAGGAGAGGCGGCAGCCGAAGGCGGAGAATAATTCCGCCCCGGTTATACTGCGTGACGCAGCCCGCCGCCTATTTTTTACGCGGCGGGCTGTGTTATTTTGGGCGGGGAAGGAGCTCCTGACATGCATGAAGCGAGCGACGCGATCCGATTGATTGTAGGGCTGGGGAATCCTGGCCAGGAATATAGCGCCACGCGACATAATGCGGGATTTTGGTGGCTTGGCCAACTGGCGGCGCGTCAAGGCGCGTTGCTCAAGGCCGAGGGAAAGTTCCACGGTTTGGCCGGGCGCGCCGCGATCGATGGCCGCGACCTATGGCTGTTGCAGCCACAGACCTATATGAACGCCAGCGGTCGGGCGGTTGGCATGCTGGCCGCGTTTTTTAAAATACCGCCCCGGCAAATCTTGGTCGTGCATGATGAATTGGATCTGCCGCCTGGCGTTGTCCGGCTAAAGAAAGGCGGCGGCCATGGCGGCCACAATGGCCTTAAGGATATCGTGGCTCACCTCCATACGCCGGATTTCTGGCGGTTGCGGCTGGGGATCGGCCACCCCGGCCAGCGCGGCGCGGTCGTGGACTATGTATTAAATGCGCCGCGCCGGGAAGAGGCGGAATTGATCGAGGCGGCCATGGTTCGTGGTCTCGAGGCGTTGCCGTTATTGCTGCGGGGCGATTTTTCCGCCGCCATGTTGAAATTACATACTCAGGAAGGGCGGCGGAAGGATGCGCCGCCCGTGGAGAGGCGATGAGTCTGAAATGTGGGATCGTTGGCTTGCCGAACGTGGGCAAGTCCACCTTGTTTAACGCGATTACCCGCGCGGGGATTGCGGCGGAAAATTATCCTTTTTGCACGATCGAGCCGAATACCGGCATTGTCGAGGTGCCGGATTCGCGGCTGGCGGCGCTGACGGAGATCGTTCAACCCCAAAAAATACAGCCGGCGGTCGTGGAGTTCGTCGATATTGCCGGGCTGGTGGCGGGCGCGTCGAAAGGCGAAGGCCTGGGCAACCAATTTCTCGCCACTATTCGCGAAACCGACGCTATTGCCCATGTGGTGCGCTGTTTCGCCAATGACGACGTAGTGCATGTGGCGGGCGCGGTAAATCCGCTGTCCGATATTGAGGTCATCGATACCGAATTGGCGCTGGCCGATCTTGCGACGGTGGAGAAAGCCGCGCAACGCTATCTCAAGACGGCGCGTTCCGGAGATAAGGAAGCGGCGCGCGGGGTGGCGGTGCTGGAAAAGGCGCGGGCGCATCTGGATACTGCGCAGCCGATACGCACCCTGGCGCTGGAGGAAGAGGAAGAAGCCTTGCTCAAGCCGCTTTGCCTGCTGACCGCTAAGCCAGTCTTATATATCGCCAACGTGGACGAGAGCGGTTTTCGCGATAATCCTTTTCTGGATCAAGTGACTGTCCATGCCGCTCGGGAAGACGCTCCAGTTGTCGCGATTTGCGCCGCCTTGGAAGGAGAAATCGCCGACCTCGACGAGGAGGATAAGATGGATTTTCTGGCGGACATGGGAATGGAGGAACCGGGGCTCAACCGGTTGATTCGCGCCGCTTATCAGTTGCTGGGACTGCAAACCTACTTTACCGCCGGCGTCAAGGAAGTGCGAGCGTGGACGATTCATCGAGGAGATAGCGCACCGCAGGCGGCGGGAGTGATTCACACGGATTTCGAACGCGGTTTTATTCGGGCGGAAGTGATTGCTTATGACGATTTTGTCGTGTGCCGGGGCGAGCACGGCGCGAAGGAAGCGGGCAAGATGCGCGTGGAAGGCAAGGAATACATCGTGCAAGACGGCGACGTGGTGCATTTTCGCTTTAATGTGTAGCGGCGATGATCTCCTGTTCGCGGGCGCGCCTACCTATTGACATCCGCGAAAGAAAAAGACAGAATTTGCAGTTCACAGGCCGTGGCGAATTAGCTCAGTGGTTAGAGCAGTGGAATCATAATCCATTGGTCCGGGGTTCAAATCCCTGATTCGCCACCATTCCCGATCAAGCGCTCGCACCACTCGGTTTGGTTAATTGCCGCGAAACGGGAAAATCGAGTTGGTCCGCTTTCTTCCTTGCGTTAGTATGTCGTATGCGATATAAAATTTTTATCCTGGCGATGTTGCTGGTTTCGGCTAGCGCGGCGGCGGGCAGAATTTTACCGCGGCAAGGAAAAACGGGTGAAGTAATGGGCCATCGTTATCCGTTGGTGAACATCAATGGTAAAACCTATCGGCTCGCACCGGGCGCGCGGATTTATGATCGGAACAACCGCACTATTTTGCAGAATAGACTGCCCGACAACGTAAAGGTGCTATACAAGCTGGATATGAACGGCGAAGTGATTCAACTGTGGCTATTGACTCCCCGAGAGCAGGCCGCGTTGCGCCGCGCTGGCGAGTGACGTTGTTGTGACCCGGAAAGTCTTCATTAAAACCTTCGGTTGCCAAATGAACGTGTATGACTCGGCCAAGATGGCGGATGTGCTGGCGTTTGCCGAGGGAATGGAAAGCACCGGCGATCCTGAAGAAGCCGATGTGATTCTACTCAACACGTGTTCGGTGCGGGAAAAAGCCCAAGAGAAGGTCTTTCATCAATTGGGCCGCTTCAAGTATCTGAAGGCGCGCAACCCCGATGTTATTATCGGCGTCGGCGGCTGCGTCGCGAGCCAGGAAGGCGAAGCGATCATCGATCGAGCCGGCTATGTCGATGTGGTGTTCGGGCCGCAAACCTTGCATCGGTTGCCGCAACTAATCGCCCAGCGCCGCGAGAGCGGGCAACCGCAGGTGGACGTTTCCTTTCCAGCCATCGAGAAATTCGACTATCTCCCTGAATCTCGGGTGGAGGGCGCGGCGGCGTTCGTTTCCGTGATGGAAGGGTGTAGTAAATACTGCACCTACTGTATTGTCCCCTATACGCGCGGCGCGGAGGTCTCACGCCCCTTCGACGATGTATTGGCGGAGGTGGCGGGACTGGCGGAGCAGGGTGTCAGGGAAATTACCTTACTGGGGCAGAACGTCAATGCTTATCAAGGGGAGATGGCCGATGGCGGTTCTGCCGATCTGGCGTTGCTGCTTCATTACCTCGCGGAAATTCCCGGCATTGACCGGTTGCGTTTCACGACCTCCCACCCCATCGAGTTCAGCCAGCGATTAATCGACGCCTATGGAGAAATTCCGGCGCTGGTCAGCCACCTGCATTTACCGGTGCAAGCGGGTTCCGACAAGGTGTTGGCGGCAATGAAGCGGGGTTATACCGTGATGGAGTACAAATCCATCGTCCGCCGGTTGCGTAGCGTCAGGCCGGACATTTCCCTCGCTTCCGACTTTATCGTCGGTTTTCCCG
>DOVS01000124.1 GCA_003519965.1 Betaproteobacteria bacterium | reverse complement strand
GGAATACCGGGGCGGGTCGGGAAGGCGGCGGCCGGGGCGCTCGCCCGGCGCGGCAACCGGCCGCTATTCGGCGCCGCGCCGTTACCGCCGCGTGACTGGTTATCCGGCCCGCGTGGAGGTTCCGCTGGTGTTAATTTATGCGATCCGCGTAGGGGTTGCAACCGCCGCGGCGTGACGCCGCCGTCCCGGCGTCCGGCGTTCGCCCGGCTGAGCGCCCCGCCGCGGGCGCCGGGACGCCCCGGCTACGCTTCGGGTTCTGGGTCGGGGAAGGCGTCCCTGATGGCCGTCATTTGGTCTAGATTGCCGAGCACCCAGTCGACGATGGCGGGGTCGAATTGCACGCCGCGCTGTTCGCGCAGCAGCTCCACAATTTTCTCCAACGGCCAGGGTTCCTTGTAGCTGCGCCGGCTGCCGAGGGCGTCGAACACATCGGCCACTGCGCCGATACGGCCATAGAGGTGAATTTCCTCGGCCTTAAGGCCACTGGGGTAGCCGTTGCCGTCCCATTTTTCGTGGTGCTGCCCGGCCAGCATCGCCGCCGCCTGGAGAATTTCCCGTTTTGACCGGCCCAGCATTTCATGGCCGAGGGCGGCGTGGGATTGCATAATTTCCCATTCCGCCGCATCGAGCTTGCCCGGCTTGTGCAGGATGGAGTCGGGAATGCCGATTTTGCCGAAATCATGCAGCGGCGCGGCAATCCGTAGGGTTTCCGCGTCTTCCACCGACAGCCCGAGACCGGTGGCGATGAGGTGGCAGTACTCCGCCACCCGCCGCACATGCTGGCCTGTTTCGCGGGAGCGGGTTTCGATCGCCTCGCCCAGCATATAGACGATGTCGCGCTGGGTGCCCTCGATTTCTTCCCGCAGCAGCGCATTTTCGTAGCCGATGGATGCGTTATGAAGGAAAAGCTGAATCAACTTCACGTCATCGTCCGACAAGGTCTTGGCGCTGGTGATGTAAATGACTTCTTCCCGCCCTTCGTGCGGCTGAAAATAGCCGACATAGTGATTGCCATGGATCACGGGGGTTTTGTTGGCGAGCGCTTCGTTAATCAGCGTCATTATTTCCGGCGGCAGCGTTTCGTCAATCCCGTCGTGGCCCACCAGTGAACCGAAACGGCCGGTGGCGGCGACGACGCGGATGTTCTCCTCGTTGTTTTCTACGGCGATGCTGTCGCAATTGAGGTACATGGAATCGCTTTCCAGGTACAGCAGCGCCACCAGTTGTTCCAGAACGCCCTGGATGAAGCCGCCTAACGCCTGCATCTGGAACACTTCGCCGGAGGCGCGGATGACTTGCTCCAGCCCGTGGCGGTTGGCGTCCAGGGCGGATAGGTCGCGGTACGAGCGCAAGCTGGTGAGCACCGTGCTGTATAGTTTCTGGACGGAAAGCTCGGTTTTTTCCTTGTAGTCGTTAATGTCGTAATCGTGGATGACGGTCCGCTCCGGCGCTTGGCCGGGCTGGCCGGTGCGCAGCACCAGCCGCACCAGGTTGTTTTTCATCTCTTGACGGATATAGCGGACCAGGTCGAGACCGGCGTGCTCCGTTTCCATCACCACATCGACGATAGCCAGCGCGATATCCGGATGCGCCGCCATGACTCGCTTGGCTTCTTCCGCCGAATAGGCGTGGAGGAATTCCAGCGGCTTGGCGTCGAATTCAAAATCGGAAAGCGCCAGCAGGGTCACGTCGTGGATAAAAGGCTCGTCGTCGATCACCAACACTTTCCATCCCTGGACGGCGGCTTGTTCCGCCGGAGAGTCCTGGGCGTCTTCGGGGGCGAACATCAAGTCCGCTTCATGATGAGTGGTGGCTACGCGCATTGCTTGTTCTCCTCTAAATAATCGGGAAACACGATATCGAACGCCGCACCGTGCGGCGTATTGTTGCCGGAAGTAATCGCGCCCTTTAATGTGCCGGTGACCAGGTTATAGACAATATGCAATCCGAGTCCGCTGCCGCCCGCGCCGCGTTTGGTGGTGAAAAAGGGATCGAATATCCGGTCGATATGCTCCGCCGGGATTCCTTTGCCGTCGTCCCGGTACATCAGTCGGATCGCATCGTCCCGGCGTTCGGCAATAATTCGGATTTCGCCGGGCTGGTCGGGCTCGAAGGCGTGCACCAGAGAGTTAAGAATGAGATTGCTAATCACTTGGTAAATCGCGCCCGGATGGGTGTGGATGTTTAATCCCGCGTCGCAGGCATTGACGACTTGAATCGACGTGCGCTTCCATTTCGGCTGCAGGCTGGTCAAAATTTCATCGACGTAGCTATGCAGATCGAGGGTGCGCCACTCGTCGCTCGATTGATCCACCGCCACCTGCTTAAAGCTGCTAATCAATTCCGCGGCGCGCCTGAGATTGGTCAGCAGAATCGTGCTGGCCTGCGTACCATGGCCGATAAAGCGCTCCAAGGTCGAGCGTTTCATGCTGCCGTCTTCGAAGGCGCTGCGCAGCTTGGCGATCTCCTCCTCCAAGTTACTGGCGGAAGTCACGCCAACGCCGATTGGGGTGTTGATCTCGTGGGAAATGCCCGCCACCAGTCCGCCGAGGGAGGCCATTTTTTCCGCATGCACCAACTGATTTTGCGTTTTTTTCAGGGTTTCGACGGTGTGCTGCAAGTCCGCGTTGGACGCTTGCAGATCGCGCGTCCGCTCCTCCACCCGCATTTCCAGGCTGGCGCGGATTTTTTGCAGCTCGCGCAGCGCCTCCTGTTGTTTTTCAATCTCGTGGTTAAGGGACTGGAACGCATTGGCCGAACCGGAAGGCACGGCGCAACGCAGCACCACTTGCGGCGGCATGCCCTCGGCGCGCAGCATGAATCCCTGCCACCGTAGGCCGGTGTCTTCCGCGTTGGCGGCGCGCCACTTAAAGGGGGCGGGCAGCAGATTGCGGCTGCGGCTGCATTGACGCAGATAGGCCGAAACTTGC
>DOVS01000104.1 GCA_003519965.1 Betaproteobacteria bacterium | reverse complement strand
CGCCCGCCAGCATTCCCGCGACACCTCCGCCCCCGCCCCAAGTCATTAATGGCGCCACGGTCACTGCGGCGCCGCCGCGCACGCCGGCCATAACGAAGAAAAGTGCGCCGCACCGGCAAAAAATGCGCGCCGCACCGGCGCGCCATCTCGCCCCGATGAGAGAAACGCCACCCGCCGCAGCCGGCGAAACCGCGCACCCAGCGCCGTCCGTCGCGCCACCCGCCACGCCGCCGCTTGCGCCGAAAGGCTACGTCGTGCAACTGGGTGTTTTCAGCGATTACCGCAACGCCATCGACTTGCAAAAACGCCTGGCGCAGCATGGCATCAAATCGTATACCGAAACTCGACTTAACCTCGGCCCATTCCACTCCAAGGCGGAAGCCGAGCAATCGATGATCAAGCTCCGCCGCCTAGGCATCAGCGCGGTCGTGGCGCCCAACCGCTAGGCGCTCTAGCGTCTCGCGCCGGCCCAGTGCGCTAGTGTATAATTCCGCCTTTTGCGCTGGAATATAGAATCTATGGAAGCGGAACAAATTAACGCCATTTCCCATCGCCTCGACGATCTCAACGAACGCGCGCTTGGCTTACGGGGGTATCTTTGACTTCGACGCCAAGCAGGAGCGGCTAACCGAAGTTAGCCGGGAAATGGAAGACCCGGCGGTATGGGACCACCCTGACCGCGCCCAGGCGCTGGGGCGTGAACGCCGGGCGCTGGAAACCGTGGTGCTAGCCCTTGACGCACTGGCGAAAAATCTGCGCGACAGCCGCGAGCTGTTCGAGCTGGCCGAGGCGGAGGGGGACGACGACACGCTGTCCAGTATCGCCGGCGACGCGCAGCGCATGGAAAAAACCGTCGAGGAGATGGAACTGCGCCGGATGTTCTCCAATCCACTCGATCCCAACAATTGTTTCGTTGACATCCAAGCCGGGTCGGGCGGCACCGAAGCTCAGGATTGGGCGTCCATGCTGGAGCGGATGTATTTGCGCTACTGTGAACGGCGCGGATACCAGATGGAGCTGTTGGAGGAGTCCGAAGGAGAGGTCGCCGGCATCAAAAGCGCGACGCTCAAGCTAACCGGAGATTACGCCTATGGCTATCTGCGTACGGAAACCGGTGTTCACCGGCTAGTGCGCAAATCCCCATTCGACTCCGGCAACCGGCGCCACACCTCATTCGCCAGCGTATTTGTGTATCCCGAAGTAGACGATTCCATCGCGGTAGAGATCAATCCCGCGGATTTGCGCGTCGATACCTACCGCGCATCCGGCGCCGGCGGCCAACACATCAACAAAACCGATTCAGCGGTGCGCATTACCCACTTGCCTAGCGGTATCGTGGTGCAGTGCCAGAACGACCGTTCTCAACATAAAAATCGCGCCGAAGCCATGAGTATGCTGAAGGCGCGGCTATACGAAGCGGAGCTGCGCAAGCGCAGCGAACAAAAACAGGCGCTGGAAGACTCCAAGACCGACATTGGCTGGGGCCATCAGATCCGCTCTTACGTTCTCGACCAATCGCGCATTAAGGATCTGCGCACTGGCCACGAGACCGGCAATACCCAGGCGGTGCTGGATGGCGATTTAGACGATTTCATCAGCGCCAGCTTAAAACGAGGGGTTTAAGGCATGAGCGACAACGAACAGGAACAACCATACGACGAGAACCGCATTATCGCCGAGCGCCGCGCTAAGCTAGCGGCGCTGCGCGAACATGGCGGACCGTTTCCCAACGATTTTTCGCGCACCCATACGGCGGCCGCTATTCACGCCGCCCACGGCGGCCGCGCCAAGGAAGCATTGGAAGCCGACGCCGTGGAAGTCGCCGTCGCCGGGCGTATGATGCTGAAACGGGTGATGGGCAAAGCAAGTTTTGCCACGCTGCAAGACATGAGCGGCCAGATCCAGCTCTATATTAGCAACGGGCTAACTGGCGCGGAAGCGCACGAGGCGTTCAAACATCATGATATCGGCGATATTCTCGGCGCGCGCGGCACGTTGTTCAAAACCAAGACCGGCGAACTGTCTCTCAGAGTACACACGTTGCGGCTGCTGACTAAGAATTTGCGCCCCCTGCCGGAAAAATTTCATGGGTTAACCGACCAGGAGCAAAAATACCGCCAGCGCTACCTCGATTTAATTACCAATCAGGAAACCCGCCAGACCTTTATCGTTCGCTCGAAAGTTATCCAGGCGGTGCGGGATTTTCTGGTTACGCGCGATTTTCTCGAAGTGGAAACGCCCATGATGCACCCCATTCCGGGCGGCGCCACGGCGCGGCCGTTCATCACCCACCACAACGCGCTGGATAGGGCGCTCTATCTGCGCATTGCGCCGGAACTCTACCTCAAACGGTTAGTCGTGGGCGGTTTTGAAAAAGTATTCGAGATTAACCGCAATTTTCGCAACGAGGGACTGTCCACCCGGCACAACCCGGAATTCACCATGGTCGAATTCTACGAAGCCTACCGCGACTATCGTTACCTCATGGACTTAACCGAGGATATGCTGCGGACAGTCGCCCACGCCGCCGTCGGCCACACCGCCGTCAACTACCAAGGGCATGCCATTAACCTCGCGCAGCCGTTTGCGCGGCTGACCATCGCCGAAGCCATTCGGAACCACCACCCCGAGTACACCGAGGAACAGCTTCACGACCGCAAGTTCCTGATTGACGATCTGAAGCGGCTCAATGCCGGCCATCGCCCCACTGACGGCGTCGGCGGCCTGCAATTGTCGCTATTCGAAGAAACCACCGAGCATCAACTGATTCAGCCGACCTTTATTGTAGATTACCCGGCGGAAGTTTCCCCGCTAGCGCGGCGCAATGACGACAACCCGGCGATTACCGATCGTTTTGAACTCTACATTGCCGGCCGTGAAATCGCCAATGGCTTTTCGGAGCTGAACGACGCGGAAGACCAGGCGGAACGCTTCATGGCGCAAGTGCGGCGGAAAGAAGCCGGCGACCACGAGGCCATGCACTACGACGCCGACTATGTCCGCGCCCTGGAATACGGCATGCCGCCCGCTGCCGGCGAAGGAATCGGCATCGATCGCCTGGTGATGCTGCTGACCGACAGCCCCAGCATCCGCGACGTGATTCTATTCCCGCAGCTGCGCCAGGAATGCTAGAACGAAATCGCGCCAATGACGCGATAAAACGATGCCAATTAACCGGCGCAGCCGCCTGAGCTGCGTCGCCGGCATCGCAACAGCGCACCTGCTTTCGGCGCATTCGCCGCTCCTTACGATTATCCCTAGCGCACCGGTATTAGCCCAGCGCGACGGGTGCATCGGCTATCGTCATCGCTCCGCCGCACGCATGCACAACGCTTGCCGGCGCGCACTTAACCCCTATCATTGAAAAACCACGGCGCTTCGATTACATTGAAGCAAGCGCCCGCCTGGAAACGCACGCAACACCGCAATCGCAATGTAACGCGTCCAAGGCGCCTATAGGCAACCAGTCCGTTTATCCATAAGGGGTCACCATGGAGCAAGCAACGACGATACTCGTCGCGGAAAGCGATCCGGCCAACCTGGAAATGATTGCCCGCCCCCTGGAGGAGGCAAACTATGAAGTCGTCCGCGCCGCTAGCGGCGCCCAAGCGCTGGGCGAGCTTAAACACACGCCCAGCCGTTTCGGGGCCGCGATTCTGCAATGCCAGCTCCCCGATATGAATTGCATGGCGCTACTCAAGCAGATAAAAGCCCACCCCCTTCTCAAGGTTATCCCCCTGATCGTCCAGGGCGAACGCAATAACGAGCAAGCAATGGTAGAAGCCCTGCGTACCGGCGCGCATAGCTATCTAGACAAGCCGGTGGAATCGACACTGCTGCTGGCGGTCATCCAAACCGCAGTGAAAGATTATCTTTACCACCGTAGGCTACAGGAAGAAATCGAGTTACGCCAAAGCCGGCTGAACACCATGCAGGCGGGGCACTTCAGAATTAGTACGTTGGACGAAGCCACCGATCTTGGCAGCCTAATCGCCAGCGCTTACCCCGAATCGGGAATGATTGTCGTCGGTCTCACCGAATTGCTGATCAATGCGATTGAGCACGGCACCTTGGAAATCGGCTATCAAGGGAAATCCGAACTGCTCGCCACGGGCCAATGGCTGGAAGAAATTCAGCGCCGCCAGGCCAGCACCCAATATGCCGACCGCTATGTAGATGTCGTGTTCCAGCGCCTGCCTGGAGAAATTCGCCTCAATATCAAGGACCAAGGCAAGGGTTTCGATTGGCGGCCCTACATGGATATTCGTCCCGAGCGAATTTTCGACACCCACGGGCGCGGCATCGCCATCGCCCGTCAGATCAGCTTTGACGAGCTGGAATACCGGGGATGCGGCAATGAAGTAGAGGTGGCGAACTTCT
>DOVS01000112.1:3001-4548 GCA_003519965.1 Betaproteobacteria bacterium | reverse complement strand
GCCACCTGGTCCTGCATCAGCGCGATCAGCGGCGAAATCACGATGCCGACGCCGGGACGCACCAGCGCGGGGATCTGGTAGCAGAGCGATTTGCCGCCGCCGGTGGGCATCAGCACCAGCGCGTCGCCGCCGCCGACCAGGTGTTCGATGATCTCGCCCTGGTGAGGGCGGAACTGGTCATAGCCGAAAACCGTATGTAGGACGTGGCGGGCGTGATCTTCTCTAGGAGCCATTCGATATATCGCGTTCATTCTTTCATTTTGCGCGGCGCAAGCATTGCCTGGCCAGCCTCCGTAGGCAGCCGTGGCCGCCCACTACATCCGCACGGCGCGCGCCCGCACCACATCAATGGTACGCAGTGGGCAGGCGCAATGCTTTCGGCGTCTGGAGAACAACATATCAGTAAAGCCGCTATAACGCCACGGCTGCGCATTAATACAGCCCAGGCCCCTTCATTGCCCGCAAATAACAAGCCCGTCGCCGCCCGCGAGTCCGCAGCGGCGACATCCGGCGCTTAGGGGCCGCCGGAAGGATGTCCGAGCGTCCCGATCCCAGAAGGGCGACACCCGACCCTCAATTATTATTCTTAGCGCGACGACCGGCCCAACCCGCCGTCGCATTCACCCAATCCGATCCCGCTAAAGGCGTGGGCCAGATCATCACCGTACTTATCATCTTTTTACAAATCATTTGAACTGAAATCAGTTGTTGTTATAATGATGCGTTCAAGTTACCCGACGCCACCCGCTTAGTGAAAGATCATTGTAAAGACATTTCAGCGCGCGATCCCAGCGCCCGCCCTTTCGATACAGGCGCCCATTTCCCGGATACGCGCCAGGATGCAACCGTGTTAATGGATCCCGGCCATGCCGCGGAAAATCATGGCCAACCGGCGGCGGCGGCCCGCTATGACTTACGTATTTTGCGCGCCATGCGGCAAATGATTCATTACGTGGACTTATATTCAAAACAGCTCGCCAGCGCCCACCGCATCACGGCGCCGCAACTCGTCTGCCTGCTCACCGTGGTGGAGAAAAGCCCCACCACGGCCACCGCCATCGGCCGCGAAATCCAGCTCAGCGCCAGCACGGTCGTCGGAATACTCGACCGCCTGGAAGAAAAGGGACTCATCACCCGCGAGCGGGACCGTATCGACCGCCGCCTGGTATACATACGCGCTACCGCCTTGGGCGCGGCCTTAGCGCAAAACGCCCCTTCGCCGCTGCAAGCGACCCTAGCGAATATGCTCGGCACGCTGCCCGAGAAAGAGCAAGCAACGATTGCCCGATCGCTTGAGCGCATTGCCGGCCTGATGGCCGCGCAACGCTTGGACGCCGCGCCATCCGTCGCCAGCTCAAGCCGCCCGGTAAGCACCATTAAATAATAATTAACTATAGTGAGAGATCATGATCGGAAAATTCAGGCGCAATTTCCCATGAACCTATCGACCGCCCACTCCGCGCGTGACAGCCAAACCCAGCGCGTATTACGCGAACCCGTCCTGGACGACGGCGCCGCCATTCATCGGCTGGTGGACGCCTGCAAGT
>DOVS01000112.1:0-2942 GCA_003519965.1 Betaproteobacteria bacterium | reverse complement strand
AAGCCGCTGGACTGCAACTCCGCCTATGCTTATCTCCTGCTGACGCATCATTTTGCCGGCACCTGCATCGTGGCCGAGGAGCAAGGAGAAATCATCGGCTTTGTCTCCGCCTATCGCCCGCCGTCGCAACCGGAGGTCATTTTTATCTGGCAAATGGCCGTCGGTCCCGCCGCGCGCGGCCAGGGACTGGCCAAGACCATGCTGCGGGCGCTGTTGCAGCGGGACGAACTACATGGGGTGCATTATCTGGAGACCACGATTTCCCCATCCAATACGCCCTCGCAACGGGTGTTCCGCTCTCTCGCACAGGAGCTCGGCTGCCACTGCGCGCAACAGACGCTGTTCAGCCAACGCCACTTCGGCGGCGCGCAGCACGAAGCGGAAGTCCTTTTCCGCCTCGGCCCGCTATCATCCTAATCACTGACTCATGAAGGATACCAATCCCATGCAAATTTTTAATCGACTGGAATCGGAAGTCCGCGGTTATATCCGCTCGTTCCCCACCGTATTTACTAAAGCGAGCGGCGCGCTCCTGACCAATGAGCACGGCGATCAATACGTCGACTTCCTCAGCGGCGCGGGTACGCTCAACTATGGTCACAACAATCCGCTGCTCAAAAAGAAACTGATCGCCTACCTGGAAAGCGACGGCTTGACCCACGGCCTGGATATGGCCAGCCAAGCCAAGGCGGATTTCCTGGAAACCTTCGAGCGGGTTATCCTGAAACCGCGCAACATGGCGTATAAGATTCAATTTCCCGGCCCCACCGGCACCAACGCAGTGGAGGCGGCGCTGAAGCTGGCGCGCAAGGTGAAGGGGCGGAGCAACATTATCTCGTTCACCAATGCGTTCCACGGCGTGTCCCTGGGCTCCCTGTCCGCCACCGGCAACACCAAGTTCCGCAGCGCCGCGGGCATCGGCCTGAGCAATGTCACCTTCATGCCCTACGATGGCTATCTCGGCCAGGGCGTGGACACGACGGCTTATCTCGATAAAGTATTGACCGACCAGAGCAGCGGCGTGGACCTGCCGGCGGCGGTCATCGTGGAAACCGTCCAAGGCGAGGGCGGCGTCAACGAGGCGAGCTTCGCCTGGCTGCGCGCGTTGGAAGCGGTGTGCCGCAAGCACGATGTGCTGCTGATCGTGGACGATATCCAAATGGGCTGCGGCCGCACCGGCACTTTTTTCAGCTTCGATAACATCGGCATCAGCCCCGACATTATCACCTTGTCCAAATCCATTAGCGGTTACGGCCTGCCCATGTCCTTGGTGCTGATGAAACCGGAACTCGACGTATGGGAGCCAGGCGCGCATAACGGCACCTTCCGCGGCCACAATCTCGCCTTTCTCACCGCCAAGGAAGCCATTCTAGAGTACTGGCAGGACGACGCCTTTCAGCATCGGATCGCGGAAAAAGAAAACATCATGCATTCCTGGCTGGAGTTTATCAAAGAGAGCTACCCGGAAGGAAAATTCTCCGTGCGCGGCAGAGGCATGGTGCAAGGCCTGGCGGTGGAGAATCCCGCACTGGCCGGAAAAATTACCGCCGCCGCGTTCGACAACGGCCTGATTATCGAAACCTCCGGCTCCCAGGATCAAGTCATCAAATTTCTGCCGCCGCTGGTCATCGAAGAGCGGCAGTTGGTGGCCGGACTGGAGATTTTCGAGCAAAGCGTGACCGACGCGCTGGGAATCGCTCCCGTCCGTTCCGGCGACGTCAAAATCCGCATGGGGGCCGCGCGATGATCGTACGGAAAATGGCCGACATTATCGGCAGCGCGCAAGAAGTGGTCACCGATAACTGGGCCAGCCGCCGTATGCTGCTGAAGAGCGACGGCATGAGCTACTCCTTCCATGAAACCATTATCTTTCCCGGCACGGAAACCTTGATCTGGTACAAGAACCACTTGGAAGCCGTGTACTGCGTGGAAGGCGAAGGAGAAGTGGAGCTCATCCCGGAAGGCGCGATCTATCCCATCGAACCGGGCACGATGTACGCCCTGGACAAGCACGACAAACACCATTTACGTGCGAAATCCCGGATGCGCCTGATTTGCGTATTTAATCCACCACTCACCGGCCGCGAGGTGCACGACGAGGAGGGCGTATACGCCGTTGAAGATTAAGCCACGCTATACAGCCGCCGCCTTCACAACGCCTTCCGCCAACACCTTCTAACGGCGGTTTTTCGCCGCCCCATCCTACATCGAACACGCGCATCCGCATAAAACGGCTTGCTAGCCCTTGAACTGTTCGGCAACGTATTCCATTATTCAACAGTCGGTCGGTCAGCAACCGCGCGCGGCGCGCACCGTTGTCGCGTCATCCCTCGTATTCCGCGCCGCTTTCCACCGTTGCTGACGCAACGCCTTGCCTACCACGAATGACAAACGGTTAAAGGAGAAGACAGATGATGGAAATTCAGCTCAAGAATGGCAATAGATATATCGCCGAAATCCAAGCGGATAAAAACGACAACGAAGTGCTGCTCCATTATTTTGTCGATGCGAAAGATGCGGTCGTTAACAATACGGTGACCTGCACATGCACCTGTGGCAGCGGCTCGAATCAAACCAGCGACTCGAAAACTTGCAGCAAGGAAGCGGCGAAAAATGCGGTATGCGACTGTACCGGAGCGTCCGCGCGCATCTCATGCTAGCGGCCTTCCGAGTAAACGCGGCGCCACGCACGGGGAACTTGGCCTGTTTCAACCGCGCGGCGCAAATAGCGGTAAAAATCCACCGACGCCAAAACGAGTAAGCGAATGCGGCATGCGCCTATGGGCGCGCAATAGATAGTGCGTCCCTATATGCCGCCCGCTAAGGAGATTGAATGAATACGATCCAACCAGGAATCCTAGCGCCGATTCCCCCGCTTGCACGGTATCTAACGTTCTCCCTGACGCCGGGCGCCGATCCGCGCCCGGCGTTACGGGCGGCAA
>DOVS01000354.1 GCA_003519965.1 Betaproteobacteria bacterium | reverse complement strand
GCCGTCAAGTAGTATTTCAGGGTTAATCCGAGGGGGGCTGGCGGCGGCGAAGTAGAGGGGCCAGCGCAACGCCAGTTTTATCGGGCGGCGGCGGTCAAGAAAGTCGCTGCGCGGGCCAACCGAAACTGCGCTAGTTTCCGCCGCGCGATTAGGCCATCAGCCGAAACGGGGCGCGAACCACCGCCGCCATCCGCTCGACAGCCGTTTCCCTCAACCGTCAACTCTCGCTAGAATGCAAAAGGCGAGGGATTACCGCCCATGGCGATTTCGGCCTAATCGCCCGCGACGCCCGGAACGCGGGCAATTCCCGCCATGCCCGGCGGTTAATAATGCGCCGCTTTAGCAACCGCGCGCGCGCCATAGCGCGCGCTAACGGAAGCCAACCCCACACCATTAACTTAGATCAAGGCCCCGCCACACCCCATTCGCTAACATCCGACTAACTAAATACAGCAGCAAGGCGCTCCATGACCATGAATTTCGTATCCCGCTGGCAAACTTTCCGCGCCGCCCCCCACCGCATGATGTTTTTCGGCGGCGCCATCCAAAGCCTCCTCGCCATTGCCTGGTGGCTATCGGAATTACTGTCGCGTTACGCTGGCTTCTTTCCCGCGCCGGCGATCTCGACACCGCCCTATGCCGCGCATGCCTTTTTAATGATTTACGGCTTTTTCCCGTTTTTTATTTTCGGCTTTTTAATGACCGCCGCCCCCAATTGGGTCAATGGCGCCAAGGTCGAGGCCCGCTTTTATGCGCCGGCATTCTTACTGATGGCGGCGGGCGTCGGATTATTCTATGTCGGGCTGTATAGCGGCAAATATTGGTTAATCGGCGCGGTCGCGCTCTATCTGGCGGGAATGCTGACCGGCTGGTTCGCCCTGTTCAAGATCGTTATGGAAAGCCCGCACGCCGATAAACGTCATGCCTACGTGGTCATTCTGGTTTTCCTCGTCGGCGGGTTGGGCGCAGCCGCTTATCTGGTCTGGTTGGCCAGCGGCCAGCCGCTATTTCTCACCCTGGCCATTAGCGGCGGCTTGTGGTTTTTCCTGCTGCCGATCTTTGTTTCCGTCACCCACCGCATGCTGCCGTTCTTTTCCAGCGCGGCGCTGCGCGACTATCCATTCCATCGCCCTTACTGGGCGTTATTCGCGCTGCTGGCGGGCATGTACGCCCATGGCGTTATGGAAATCGCGGGCGCGGCGTCTTGGCTGTGGGTGGCGGACTTGCCGATGATGGCGGTCGCCTTTTATCTTTCCTGGCGCTGGGGATTGCACCGCTGCTTCGAGGTGCGGCTGGTGGCGGTGCTGCACATCGCTTTCCTTTGGCTGGGCGTCGCCTTGGCGCTATACAGCATCCAATCCCTTGCCCGGTTGGCGGGATATGCCGTGCTGGGCATGGCCCCATTGCACGCCCTGGCTATCGGTTATTTTTCCTCCATGCTCATCGCCATGGTCACCCGGGTAACCCTGGGTCATTCGGGCCGGCCGCTGGTCGCCGACGGCTATACCTGGGCTTTGTTTCTCGGCTTCCAAGGCACCGCCATCATCCGTATCGCGGGCGATCTTCCCTTCGTTCCCGCCGCCGACGCCGTGCATTTTTATCTGCTCGCCGCCGGTCTGTGGCTAGTCAGTTTCCTCCTGTGGGCGAGGAAATATCTGCCGGCCTATTTACGACCCCGCATCGATGGCCGGCAAGGATAAAGCCATCATTTCCTTGAGCGCTTCATAACGATTTTCCTATAGCGCCGGGCGGCCGATAGCCGGAAAAAAAGACTAGCATGTCATTAATTCTGCGCATGGCCGCCAGACCCGTTGATTCAAATCAAGGAAAAAAGCCGTACTTGATTCATCCTTCTCATTACGGAACCGTTGTCAATCCGCCATTCCATAAAGCAACTTGAAGAATAGGAGAGGAACGATGAAGTATCAGGGGAAGAAACTCACGGCAGGACTATTCGCTTTTGCCGTTCTACCATTCGCCATCAGCCCGGCGCTCGCCCAGGGGAACGCGAAAACCGCCCACGGCGACCAAGTGTCCACCGCCTACCACCAAGCGGGAACATCGCCGTTGAAAGACGTGCCGATGCACCACGATATCAATCCTAAAGCGCCGAAAATGTCCGCGGCCGAGTTTGTCGCGGCGCAGAAAATCTACTTCGAGCGCTGCGCCGGATGCCACGGCGTGCTACGCAAAGGCGCTACCGGCAAACCGCTCACACCGAATCTCACCATTCCCAAGGGGACGGCGTACCTCAAGGTTTTCATCAAGTACGGTTCTCCTCGCGGCATGCCCAACTGGGGCACTTCCGGCGTACTCAATGACCAGCAAGTCGATATGATGGCGCGCTACGTACAGCAAACGCCACCCACGCCGCCGGGATTCGGCATGAAGGAAATAATGGCGACCTGGAAGGTGCTGGTGCCGGTCGACAAACGTCCCACCCGACAAGAGAATCATCTCAATTTACCCAATGTATTCGCGGTTACTCTGCGCGACGCCGGGAAAATCGCCCTGATCGACGGCGATAGCAAGAAAATCATCGATACGTACAGGACCGGTTACGCCGTGCATATCTCCCGCCTATCCGCTTCCGGCCGTTATCTCTACGTTATCGGCCGCGACGCCAAG
>DOVS01000289.1 GCA_003519965.1 Betaproteobacteria bacterium | reverse complement strand
GTCCAGTAACGATCGGGGCCGAAAATACACAAGTCGGCGGCTTGTCCGGGGGATACGCCGCCCGCCTCGATCCCGAGAATCGCCGCCGGCGCGCACGTAATTTTAGCCAGCGCGTCGATTAGCGGCGTATTCCGGGCCTCGGCCCATTTCAACGTCAGCGGCAGCAACAGCTCCAAGCCGGTCGCGCCGGGCTCGGCCTCGGCGAACGGCGTCAGCTTGGCGTCTTCGTCCACCGGCGTGTGATCGGAGCACACCGCGTCGATCACGCCGTCCGCCAGGGCGCGGCTCAGGCTGTCGCGGTCGCGCTGGCTGCGCAGCGGCGGCCGGAGACGGCAGTGGGCGTCGAAAAAACCGATGTCGATCTCGCTCAAATGCACATGATTGGCGGACACATCGCACGACACCGGCAACCCCTGGCGCTTCGCGGCGCCGATCATCTCCACCCCCTCCCGGCTGGAAATCCGGCAAAGATGCAGCCGCGCGCCGGTTTCCTTCGCCAGCAGCAACATCGTGGAGAGCGCGATGGTCTCGGCGCAGACGGGAATCGCCGGCAACCCCAGGCGGGTGGCCACCTCGCCGTCGTGCGCGACGCCGTTTTTCGCCAACAGCGCATCCTCCGGCCGCAGCCAGACGGTAAAGCCGAAGGTGGCGGCGTATTGCAGCGCGCGCAGCATCACCTGGGTATTGGTCAGCGGCGCATCGGCATGGGAAAAACCGACGCAGCCGGCGTCGGCCAGCTCGGCCATCTCGGTCAGCCGCTCCCCCGCCAGCTGCTGAGTGAGCGCACCGAGCGGGTACACCTTGGCGAGATTCAGGCTCTTCGCCCGGGACTTGAGCATCTCCACCAGCCCCGGCTCGTCCAGCGGCGGATCGGTGTCCGGCGGGCAAACCAGGCGGGTGACGCCCCCCGCCACCGCCGCCGCCATTTCGCTTTCCAGCGTCGCCTTATACTCGAACCCCGGCTCGCGCAGCCGCGCCGACAAATCGATCAACCCGGGGCAAACCGCCAGCCCCGCCGCGTCGATTACGCGATTGACGTGAAAACCGTCCGGCATTGCGCCGACCGCGGCGATTTTACCGGCGGCGACGAAAACGTCCCGTTGGGCGTCGACGCCGTTGGCCGGGTCGATCAAACGGCCGTTTTTAATGTGGATTTTCATGGGTGCTGTTGCTTTTTCCGTGATGGCGATTCTGGCTGGCGGCCGTGAATATCGGTGCAGGATCGATAATCGACCAGGACAGCACGTCGGCTTTTTTCAAGACAAAACACGCGCCCGGCTCCTTCGTGCAAGGGTCCTTTGGCGCATGATTGTCCGCATCTGCCTTTCCCCCGGCGGATTTTTTTTGCGCGAGCTCGCCCGCGTCCGCTTTTTTAAGGAAAAATTGCGTGCCGACACGGGAAAGCAATTGCAAGCTCTTGGCCTCGCACGCCTTGCCCGGCAACGCCTGGGTGTCAACACCATTGGATCGCAGCGCCCGGCAGCCAGCCGCTGTAGCGGTCACGTCGATTGCCCTTATATTTCCGAGGGAAAGCCGGTTTACGATGGCATTAGAAATATGGGAAAGCGATAACAAAAGTAATATAACCCCCATGACTATCGCAAAAACTTTAACCTCGGGTTGAAATGGAGCATCTGTTAGAATAAACGCTGCGATAAAAAAATTAATGGCAAACACGAATGCGATAATGACTACTACCCTAGAAATGGAGCTGTAATGGTTCATGAGGGGAGTGCCGGAAAATAAGTAGCTTGCAGCTACAAATGAATATACTGAAGAAAATATCCACAAACCGCTAACCAGCAAAAACATCAGGTGATATACGCTTTTTGTTTTCCTCCAGCACTCTTTTGCTTTTCCAAAACACGCAATCCACCATTGCTTAGTGCCTGCCTGACTCGCGGGCGTTATCTTTGTTTCCTGTTGGTTTTTTAATTGCTTACGGCCTTTTTTTCGCGTGAAATATTCCCATGTTATGGGAATTAAGCGGCACCCCCATACCATGGGAATTAAAATAATTGCTATCGGCGTGACAAGAAGAAAATCGTAGTTTTTGGTAAAAAAGATAATGTAGCATGATGTAGGGTAGCTGATGAGAAGGATCACAAAAAACCTCTTTCTCTCACCAAGGCTTTCTCGGTTTATGCTCTCGGATTGATGCGGTTCTCCCACAGTGGATTTTTCATGAGAACTTACCCATTGCCTCACTATCCAACCCGACCATAGCCCTGGAAAAAGCAAAAGCATCGCCAGGAAAAAAACCGTTCCGGCACCGAGCAACGCGGCAATGGCGACCAGCCCAAATAACGCAGTCACGTCGAAATCCGGGATAAAGCGAATTTCAACAAAATAAACGGTAAAGATCAGCGCGCTGGCAATCAGCGCCGTATTCCACAGCGTGGTGAACGGGTTTCTTTTCACAAACGACAACAACGCCGACGGTTTCTTATCCTCGCGAACCGGCGGCCCCGGCGGATTGGCCGTGACACTCATCGCTCAGTTCCCCGCCAGAATGCTCATCACCGCCATCCGCACCGCGATGCCGAAGGTGACTTGCGGCAGGATGACCGAGTGCGCGCCATCGGCGACACTGGAGTC
>DOVS01000139.1 GCA_003519965.1 Betaproteobacteria bacterium | reverse complement strand
AACGACGAACTAAGTCTTCCGACACCACATCCCAAAGTATGGACTGCTAAGGCGCGAGAAGTAAAAAATGGCTGGCTGGATACATTGATGGATAGTTTGGGAAAGCATGATTCTCCGGACGATGATGAGGTAAGGCGTTTTATCCTGCGTTGGGTGCCTGAATATCAGCCAATGAGTTGTGTTGATGCGGGACGAATAACGGAAGAAATGGTAGTTCCAGAGGGGTGATTTCATTGCTTTGCGTGAGCCAGCTATAATAATGCCTTTTTTTAAGGGTTGCAGCCTTTACTTGGGAAACGGGTAGTGATGAAAAAAAACCGAACGATTTCCGTCGTCGGCCTTGGTTATGTTGGTTTGCCGGTGGCGGTGGCGTTTGGCAAGCAGCAAAAGACAATAGGGTTTGATATTGACCGACGGCGTATTGCTGAATTAAGACGCAGTCATGATCGTACCGGCGAAATTGCAGCAGCCGAATTCTACGCGGCGGATATTCTTTTTACCGATCAACTTACGGATTTAAGGCAAGCCGACTTTCATATTATTGCGGTTCCCACGCCGGTTGACGATGCCCATCAACCGGATCTCTCTCCGGTCATTCACGCTTCCGAGACGGTAGGAAAAGTGCTTAAGGTAGGCGATGTTGTCGTCTATGAATCCACAGTCTATCCCGGCGTGACGGAAGATGAGTGTGTACCGGTGCTTGAACGCGAGTCTGGATTGCGGTGTGGTGCGGATTTCTCGGTGGGCTATAGTCCGGAACGGATTAATCCTGGCGACAAAGCGCATGCGTTTGCCACCATTAAAAAGGTCGTTGCGGGTCAGGATGCGGAAACGTTGGAAATGATTGCTCGGGTTTATGGTTCGGTCATCGTGGCGGGGGTGCATAAAGCACCGAGTATTAAAGTCGCCGAAGCGGCAAAAATCATTGAAAACACCCAACGTGATTTGAATATTGCGTTGATGAATGAGTTGGCGATTATTTTCGATAGGATGGGCATCGATACGAAAGAAGTGTTGGAAGCCGCCGCAACTAAATGGAATTTTCTTAAATTCACACCAGGCCTTGTGGGTGGTCACTGTATCGGCGTTGATCCCTATTACCTAACGCACAAAGCAGAAAAGCTTGGGTATATTCCTCAAGTGATTCTTGCCGGGCGACGGATCAACGACGGAATGGGGCAGTTTGTTGCGCAACGCACGGTTAAGGAAATGATTCGTTCCGGCCATAACGTGCTGGGCAGTACCGTAACCGTTTTCGGCCTGACTTTTAAGGAAAACTGTCCCGATTTACGTAATTCTCGTGTGATCGATATTATTAGCGAATTAAAAGATTATGGCGTCAACGTACAGGTGCATGATCCACTAGCAGACGTGGAAGAGGCGATGCGTGAGTACGGCGTCGCGCTTCAGCCGCTGGAGCAGTTGGCGCCAGCGGCAGCAGTGGTGGTCGCGGTGCCTCATGAACAGTTTCGGCAAGTCGGGCCGGAGCGGATGCGGCGGCTGGTGACAATGAACCCTGTGTTAATTGATGTTAAAAGCATTTATTCCCGTCGTATTTTTGAGGAAGCGGGTTTTCATGTCTGGAAGTTGTAAGGAGATGCCATTGTCTTACGAGGAAATCAAAAGCACACTGTCTGGCCCTCCTAAAAGGTGGCTGGTGACGGGTGTCGCGGGGTTTATCGGGTCCAATCTTTTGGAAGCGTTGCTGAGACTTGGTCAGGAGGTAATTGGCCTTGATGATTTTTCTGCGGGCCACCCAGAAAACTTATCTGAGGTTCAGCGCGGTGTCGGTGAAGGGCGTTGGCGGAATTTTACTTTCATCGAGGGGGATATTCGTAACCTGGAAAGCTGTCAACAGGCTTGTGACGGCGTAAATTATGTCTTACACCAAGCCGCGCTCGGCTCTGTTCCCCGTTCTATCGAAAACCCACTGCGAACCAATGATACGAATGTCACCGGGTTTCTGACGCTGCTCGATGCGGCGCGCCGGGCCAATGTGGCTTCTTTCGTTTATGCTTCGTCAAGCTCGGTTTATGGCGATGAACCCCTGTTGCCTAAGCATGAGGAAAAGACCGGCAATTTATTATCACCCTACGCCGTTGGCAAGTATGCCAACGAACTCTACGCAGACGTTTTCGGCCGCGTCTATGGGATGGGGTGCATCGGCTTGCGTTACTTTAACGTCTTCGGGCGGCGGCAGGATCCCGCCGGGGCCTATGCGGCTGTCGTGCCGGCATGGTTTTCCCAGCTGCTGCAAGGGAAGGAATGCTTCATCAATGGCGACGGCGCTACCAGCCGTGATTTTTGCTACATCGATAATGTGGTTCAGGCTAATATTTTGGCGGCTTGTGCGGAGGATCCCGCCGCGCGCGCTCAAGTGTACAATATCGCCGCCGGAGGTCGTTCCACGCTGAATGAGTTATTTGCGTTGATTCGCGATAGCGTTGCCGACGTTTTGCCCGATGCTGCGGCAGCCGTTCCCCATTACCGGGATTTTCGCCCGGGCGATGTGCGCCATTCCCATGCCGATATCAATAAGGCACAGCGTTTGCTAGGTTACGCACCGACACATTCTGTGCAACAGGGAATGCGTGAGGCGGCGAAATGGTATATTGCTAAATTTTGTCCTGAGTCGCAAAACAGCCATTAACGCCTCCTCTGGCTACTTTATTCCAAAGATGGGTGAACGCAGCGGCTGCTTGGTTCGTATCGATATCCGCGACGTTCAGGCTCGATGGTTGTAAGAGGACGTAAGGAACACCCCAGGGGCGCCAACGGGTACTGTCCG
>DOVS01000243.1:3849-5189 GCA_003519965.1 Betaproteobacteria bacterium | reverse complement strand
GCTTGTCGGTCCGTCCATTGGTCCAGCCGGTATAATTCAGTTGATCCTGAAGCGGATTGCCGGTCCAAACCGTGTTGAGCCCGTGATAACGGCCATGCGCCTTATAGTCGGCTAAGCTCATGTCCAGAAAGTCATGATCGAAGTGTTTGTTGTAAACGTAGGACAGTCCGATCTTGTTTTCACCCACTATTTTCTGAATCTTGACATCCACGTGTTTTCGCCAGTCGCCGCCCTTAGAGCGCCATTTGTCCATATCGGTGCGGGAGGCGCTGATATAGGCGCTCGCGCCGTTGGCGAACTTGCCGGTATCGGCGCGGACGAACGCGCGGCGCGAGTCGAAACTGCCGCCGGAAACCTCGCCGGTGACGCCGAAACGGTTTGCCGGATCGCTGGTGACATAACGGATCGATCCGCCAAGGGCGTTGTATGACGGCGTGCTTAAATCGCCGGAACCTTGAGAAACGGCAACCGAGCGGAGATTTTCGCTGTCGACAAAGCGCGTGACCGGGTTACCGCCCGCCGCGCTATTGTCGGTCATGGGCACGCCATCGACCGTTATGCCAATCTGGCTGGAATTAAAACCACGCATTTCAATGCTGTCGCCATACATATATAAACCGTAGGAGTCGGCGGTCGTCACGCTGACACCGGGCACTTTACTTAACACCATCAGCGGATTTTTCCCGGGCGTCTGCTGTTGAATTTCTTGTTGGGTTACCGCATTGCTGGCCCGCACCCGCCCCTCGCCGATTATCGATATTGCGCCGGTATTCACCGTCGTATCGGCGCTTGCGGGGAACGCCCAGAACACAGCCATGAGCGCTAGGCAGAGCGGTTTTAGATCGATTGTTTCCGGCATTGCATCCTCCTTCGCCATTCAGTGATCGGTTAACGAATAAATCAAGGTTGTTTTAAACTGCTTGTGCGGGCTCCCCCGCCAAGCTCCCTTGGGCATCGGCGGAAACAATGCGGTCCGCACGGCCCGTAACGCCGCTTTATCCAATATGTCGCTGCCCGATGACTTAACCACGGCCGCCGCAATCAGCCGGCCGCTGCGATCGATGGTGTAGGCGATTCCCACGCGCCCGCCAACATCGAGTTCGCGCGCTAGCGCCGGATAGCGCTTGCGCCGCTCGATTTGTAGCCGAACGGCGTGTATGTAACGTGCTTCAAGGCTTGGATTGCTAGCGCGCGCGGACGGCGCCGCCGGTGTTCTCGCGAGCGCTGGCGGAACCTTCGGCTTCGCCGCCGGCGCCGAAACCAGCGTGGGCAGTTCCTTGGCCATTGGTTTCGTTACGGATTGGGATTCCGCGGCAGGTTTCGGTTTCGGTTTCGGTTTC
>DOVS01000243.1:0-3792 GCA_003519965.1 Betaproteobacteria bacterium | reverse complement strand
GGTTTCGGTTTCGGTTTCGGTTTTGGCTTTGGCTTTGGCTTTGGCTTTGGCTTTGGCTTTGGCTTTGGCTTTGGCGGTTGAACCCGAGGTTCAACCGGCCGTGGCTGCAACACCGGTTCCGGCGCAGAAACCGGCGCCAGCGCCGCGGCTAAGGTAATGCGGATCGGTTTTTGCTGTGGCTGCGCCGTAAGAGGCGGCGGCCTTAATACAACCACCCGTTGCACAAGCACAGACAGGACTAAAACCAGCGCGGCGGCAATACGCGCAATCCATTCCCGGTGAAAAAACAACAAGCGGCTGGCAATCATTAAAAACGGCTTTTAAAAATGATTTATTTCTTTTTCGCCGCGATGGATATCGCGGAAATCCCGCTGCCCTTAACCACATCCATGACATTAATTAAATTCTGCAGGATGCTGTCTTTATCGCCATCGACGACGACATCCATCTGTTTATGCTGTTTCTCTAGATCGTCCAATCGCTGCGCCAGCGAATGGAGGGAGTAGTCCTTGCCATCCAATTGAATCCGGCCGCCTTCTCCGATGATAATCACGGCATGATAGGTGCGGTCCAACGCACTCGACTGGGTTGAGCCGGGCAAGCGGGTTTTCAATCCCATGGCGGGAATGACATTCATGCTAATCAGGACGAAAAACACCAGCAGGAACATCATTACATCGATCATCGGAATAATTTCGATACGCGCCTTACGACGCGGCGGATCTTGCCAGACAAACACGCCACACCTCCAAAATCCTCGATGACGCCCGACACATCCCGCGTTAAAATAATTCCCGCCGTTTTTAATCCAAACGACGACGGTAGAAAACGCGCGGCCCGAGGGTTGCGCCTCCGGTGCGGCCGGGAGCCGCTGTACCGTAGTAAAAAACACCGACGCACCCTATCCCGGTGAATGTTATGGAATGATTGTGACCTTAGTAGGGCATTAATATGGCATTGGCATGACTATATCGTGACAATACGATGCAGCATCTCCTTCCCCGGGAAAGGGACAATCTTCGGCGCACGGCATGTGGCGTAATCTGCAACATGGAAACTAAAATGCTACGGCGACAAGCGGCCGCCCGGCGTATTCTTCCGGCTGAAATCGATGCTAAAACAGTGGATGGCTCCTTGGCGGCCAAGAAAATAACAGGAGAGGCCTGCATGCCGGCAGGCTGGACGCAACACAGTGGAGATGTCGATGTTATCGAACAAACGCGCGGTAATTACTGGCGGCGGCGATGGTATCGGCCTGGGCGTTACACAAGCATTTGCCCAGAACGGCGCCAGCGTTTTGTTGGTCGCCAGAGACGAAGAAAAACGCAGGAAATCGGCGGCGGCGCTTTCCTCATTGGGCGTGGAGATCAAAACCTTGTCGGCGGACTTGTCGGATTCGCTGGGCGTTAAAGAAACGGCCGAGAACATTCTTAATATCTGGCCGGAAGTCGATATCCTGATTAATAACGCCGGCGTTGCGCACTTTACGCCGTTCATCAAAACGAGCGAACTCGACTTGGATTTGCACTTGCGCCTGAATGTGAAAGCGCCCCATATGCTGACGCAACGACTGTTTAGCGCCCTCGCAGCCAGAAAAGGCGCGGTAATCAATGTGTCGTCCTACTTCTCGCACCGGATGCTGCCGGGACGCCCGTCCACGGCGTATTCTCTCACCAAGGGAGCGATCGACGCTTTTACCAAGGCGCTGGCCTATGAAGCAGGGGCGCAAGGAATACGGGTCAATGCAATCGCGCCAGGAACGGTGAATACGCCGTTGGTGCAAGCCAACATCGACCGGCTCACCGAAGAAGGCAAAACGCAGTTCGCCGAAATGATCAAGACGATTTATCCTCTTGGCCGCGTCGGCGAACCCGATGACGTGTCCGGGGCCGCCGTGTTCCTGGCGTCGGATCAGGCGCGTTGGGTTACGGGATCGATCTTGGCCGTCGATGGCGGGCTGACCACGAATTGAACGGTTCGCAGGCAGTACAATACTGGCCCATTGGAGTATTCATGGCGCGAGTGGGTTACGGAATTCCGCGATACACACATTGGAGGATGCGATATGGCGGCTTATGCGGTCTCTGAAGTCGATATTCTGGATGAACGCAGCGCAAACAGCTATCGGCAACTTGCGACGGCCTCGATCGCAGAATACAACGGTCGCTATCTATCGCGGGGCGCAAAAGCCAAGGTGGCGGAGGGAGAACAAACAAGGCGGCAAATTGTTATTGTTGCGTTTCCCTCGATGGAGCGAATACGAACAGGGTGCGCATCCGCCGCTTACGACAAGGCGCTTGAGCGGCTGGCTGATGTTTGTCGAGAGCGTATTCCGCCTTTCCTATAACGGCCCAATAAGGCGCGCTAGTGGATGCCCCCGCCTTCGGTGCAGCCGCCGCCGAGCGGCGGCGGACTATGCCCCATCGGCCGTTGCGGGTCGTTTTTATCGGAGAAATCTGCTCAACAATAGGGTGGCGGCGCTCACTTTCACGCGCGGACTCGCGTCCAGATAATCATGAAAATGCACCGTACACTGGTCGGCCCCCAGCAACGCCACGGCATATGCCGGGGGTTCATGGCAGAAATGCGTTTCCTGCTTTGCCTCGAAATCCAGTAGGGTCTGATGCGCGGTCGCGCGTAGCGCGGTAAAGGGCACCCCTCGCCAGCCACCGGAGACCGGCCGGTGAATATGTCCAAAAAAAATGTGGCGCAAACCCTGGCAAGCCTTAAGATCCGTCTGTATGCCATCTACATTGTCGATACCGAGCACGTCGCAAGACGGTAGCCCAATCTCGAAGGGCGGGTGGTGCATGAATACATACACGGGCGAGCCGCCGGCTTCGTGCAAGGCTTGGCGCAGCCATTGCCGCCGTGCGCCGCAATAATAGCCCGTATGCCGCCCTTCCTGCGTCGTGTCGAGAAACAGCAAGCGTCCCGCCCGGGTATCCCAATACGATTGAACAAATCCGCCGGCCGTCACGGGCGTCTCGGGGAAAATCTGGAGGAATCGCGCGCGGTGGTCGTGATTGCCGATTAGCAATCTTAGGGGAACCTGGAGCGCACCCAGACACTCTCGAAGCGAGGCGTAGGCCTTCAAATCGCCATGGTGCGCCAGATCGCCGGTAATCACGCAAAGATCCGCGTCTCCGTGACGGGCGTTGATATCGGCCACGCAAGCCTCGAGACGCGCGCGCGGATCGAGTTCGTATAGGCGCTGACCGGGTGCGACAAAATGCGTATCGGTAATCTGTATGATTTTCATGGAGGACTCCCCAAAGCAGCGAAGGGACGAATAGCGCGTTAAGAACGCAGCACTCGGGGGGCGTCCGCCGGCCACATTGCGCGAACCCGGCTGCCGACCGGGAAACTCTCGGCGAGCGTGCTTTGAACATCCGCAATTAACGTCACTGCCTCGCGCAATACAACCGACAGGCGCGTGGTTGCGCCGAAAAAGGTGTGTTCCACGACATCCCCTTCCAAGCCTAAACCAGGTTCATTGGCTGCGTTCAGGCGCACGGACTCGGGACGCACGAAAACCATCACCGGCGTCTGCGCGCCCAATCCTTTCGCGTGCGTGGCCGGCATGGAAACGCCGAGAATAGTGACTATCCCGTCATGCGGATTCGCCACTTGGCCGTCCAGACGGGTGGAGGCGCCGATGAACTGCGCGACGAAGGCGTCGGCAGGCCGATGATAGATCGTCGCGGGGGTATCGAATTGCACCACGCGGCCCTCGTGCATCACCGCAACGCGATCGGCGATGGATAACGCCTCTTCCTGATCATGGGTCAC
>DOVS01000101.1 GCA_003519965.1 Betaproteobacteria bacterium | reverse complement strand
AACGCCCGCGCAGCGCGGGTGCTTGATGCCGGCGTCGGTTAAATGTTCGGGGGGGCACGCATCGGCGCATAGTCCCGGCACATAATTTTGATAGTCTTGCAAATCCAGTTCGTTGATGCGGTCGGGGTTAATGTCGATAACCACGCTGCGACAGCCGATGTGGTCAAGGGAGTCGACCAGCAGGCTGCCGGTTTCGCCGTAGCCGCAGATCAAGTAGAACGGTTCGCCCAGACGGCGGACGCTATGGGCGAAGCGCGCCGAGCGGACAACCTGACGGAACGCCGGGTCTTGTATGAGGGCGAGAATTTTACCGATGGCGTAAAGCCAAGAAACCACGGTCAGGTAGATAGACACGATCGCCCACAGGCGCTGCGCGTCGCTAAAGGGGTATGGTGTTTCGCCAAAACCGATGGTCGTGGCGGTATAGCTCAGGAAATAGAACGCGTGGAAAAAACTCATATGCCATGGCCGTCCCTGGTCATCGACGCCGGGCATCAGCACCATGCCGATCATGGAGATGGCGTAGGTGGCTAGCAGCGCCAGCAGCGGCGCGCGCATTCGCCGCATGGCGAGATAAATCGCACTGTTCATTGTCGGTGGCTAACGGCGGAACATGACGGTTTCGACAATCAGAATAATCACCGACATCACATTCGCCAGAAACGCGCCGCCGGAGAGGGAGACGATGCTCGCCATCGTGACCGGCTGAAGCCCGGTGGCGGTCATATGGACCGCAATCGCCCATACCACCGCCGCGATGATTAATTGCAGATCGGCGACCAAACTGGTCGCCAGATGAATGGCGCCGATCTGTGTACGGTCGCCGAATTTGAGGACGGTGGCGATTAAATTGACGATAATGGCGGCGAACAGTTCATAAACATGGTGATGAGAAGGATTCTCGAATTCGCCGATGAAGAAGCCGAAAATCAGCGTCATCGCCAGCACGATAAAAAAACCGAACGCCACCTTTTCGATATTCATCGTCTTGCCTCCGCCACGTGGATCGAGAATCGACAGTGTATTGTAGCAGCTAGCCGCGGGAAACCCACCGGCGGACGGTGCGGGTTTGCCGTCTGCGGGCGCTGTGGTGTAATAGACGTCATGGACGAATCGCTGCAAAAATTCCGGCTGGATAAATGGTTGTGGGCGGCGCTATTTTTCAAGACGCGCGCACTGGCCGCCGAATCGGCGGACAGCAGCAAAGTGCAAGTCAACGGCGCACGAGCGAAGGCCGCCCGGCAGCTGCGGTTGGGCGACACGGTGATGGTTCGCCAGGGGCCTTACGAGCGGGAAGTCATCGTCCGGCGCTTATCTTCGCGGCGCGGCCCGGCGGCGGAGGCGCAGCAGCTTTACCGGGAAACGGAAGCCAGTTGCCGCAAACGGGAAGAGCTCGCGGCGCAGTGCAAGGCGCAGGGCGCTCCATCGTATAAAGGCCGGCCCACCAAGAAAGCGCGCCGCCAAATTCACCGCTTTACCGACAAGCCGTAAGGCGGCGTCGCGCCCGCATGAATAATGGCGTAGCGGGCAAGCGTCCCATGACATCGATCGTGCGCAAGATTATGGGGTGTTGGAGCCGTGGGCTGGGACTTTTACGAATTCTCCCACGGTCGTTCGGCCTGCCGGGCGGTTGCTTGCCGTGAGCCGCCGCACGGCGTAATGCACAGGAACAGGCAGCGTCGATTAGCGATGCCGGTGCGCCATGCAATACGGTCGTGTTGGGGACGTCGGCGGATTTGTCTTATTCGGCGGCGGGTCGCGCGGGCGCGGTTCGTTGCGGAAGCGGTGGAGCACTTGGCGTCGGGGCGCCGGGTGAAGAAGGAAAAACGACAACGGCGGATGCGCCCCGTTTTACGGCGGGGGCGTCCGAATTATTGTACGACCTTGCGGATTGCGCCGCCGATCTCGTAAACGAGGCCTTCCTCGACTTGGGTGCAGCTGTAGACCTGGATCAGCGCGCAAAGCGGCTGGGTGTTGCTGCCGGCGGGAGGCGCGACGGTGATTTCCAGCAATTGGCCGAAACGGGGCACATATTCGGACTCGAAAGAGATATCTTCGATGCTTAAACGCTTGGTCACGCCGTAATAGGTTTCCCGCGTTTCCGGGATTTTGAGCTTGACCTTACAACTGATGGGAATTCGGCGGGTATTGCGGTTTTCATAATCAATCGCGCTGTCAATCACCTTTTCCTCCTATTCGCGCCGGCGGCGCTTGCGCGCACCCCGCTTGCCAAGTCGAGAAACTACTAAGCGTTATTTCATCAACCGCGATAGTCTCAATTCTACATATTGAGGTTCCGATGTCAACAAAATACTATATATTGTATGTCATAAGGTTGCCGGCAATGGGTGGATTGGTCAATGATGTCAATAACCTATTGTGGCGTTCGGCATCGCCATGAAAGGAGCGAGGATGAAACCGAGAATTAGCATGGTGACTTTGGGCGTTAATGTGTTAGAGACCGCTGTGAAATTCTATAAGGAAGGGTTGGGTTTTCCCCAGATGGATTCGCCGCCCGACATTGCGTTTTTTACGCTCAACGGCAGTTGGTTAGGGCTATACGCGCGCGAAGCGCTTGCGGAAGATGCGTCGGTTTCATCGGAAGGTAGTGGATTTCGCGGATTCGCTCTTGCGCATAACGTGGCGTCGGAAACGGAAGTAGACCAAACAATTCAGCAAGCCTTGTCCGCTGGCGCAACGCTTGCAACAGCGGCAAGGAGCACGGCTTGGGGCGGGTACTCGGGCTACTTTAAAGACCCGGATGGCTATCTATGGGAAGTCGCGCATAATCCTTTCTTTTGGGTGGGCCCCACGGACGAAAAGACATAATCATCGTTTGCACTTGGACACAATAAACGCCGTGTCGATCCTCTGCGCTTTAGTTTTATTTCGCCGGTGAAGCGGGGCAATCCGTGTGGATGGCGCGGCTTGTTTCTCTACCGCGGCGCCATCGGGCAACCAGTTTATTTGCGGGACGCGACACGAGGCCGAATCGGGCGAGGCCGCCGGCAACCAAAGAGGCTGCCGATCGACCGATCAACCCGCTCCCTATTTCCTCACGCCTTCCAGCGACAGGAACAGCTTGGCTGTTCGCGCCGTCGGCCCCAGATTGTAGTCGATATTGAATTCCCTCAGCGTCAGCGTGGTGGTGCCGGTAAAGCCGCGGCGGTAGCCGCCCCAAGGGTCGGGACCATGACCAACCTCGGTGACGGCAATAGTTACCGGACGGGTGACGCCGTGTAGGGTCAGGTTGCCCTTAAGAAGGGCCTTGCCGTCGGCGAGCGCCTTAAACGAGGTGCTGACGAAGCGAATCTTGGGGTACTTGTCGGTGTCGAAGAATTTAGCGCTACGCAAGTGTTTGTCGCGCAGGGCGCTATTGGTGTCGATGCTGGCGGCGTCGATTTCCACCGCCACCTTCGCGGCGTCTGGATTTTTCTCGTCGTAGCTGAAATTGCCGCTCCAGCGGTCGAAGCGGCCGAGCACGAAGCTGTAGCCGAGGTGGCTGATCTTGAACTGGATGAAGGCGTGTTGGTTGGCGGTGTCGATGACGTAGTTGGCGGCTTGGGCGGGGAGGGCCACGGCCAGGGTCAATAGGGCGAATCCCAATAAGCGTTGTTTCATTAAAGTACTCCTTTTTGGTGGATGTTACCGTCCCAGCATGCGCAGCAGGGTGCGGTCGCGGTCGATGAAATGGTGTTTTAGGGCCGCCGCCGCGTGCAGTCCGGCCAAGCCGATTAAGGTCCAGGCGGAGGCGGCGTGCAGCTTGCCGAGGAACTCGGTCAGGCCTGGCCGCGCCGCCAGCAGCGGCGGCAGGGAGAGCTGGCCGAACAGGTGGAACGGCTCGCCCTCTGCGGTGAGCACCAGGTAGCCGCTGGCGCCGAGGGCGAGGACGGCGGCATAGAGGGCCAAGTGGACCGCGCGGCCGGCGAATCGTTCGAACCGACTGTGGTTCGGCAGCGGTGCGGGCAGGGGAGTGGCCCAGCGCCAAATAAAACGCAGCAGGGTCAGGCCCACCAGCGCCAGGCCGATGACGGCGTGTAAGACCGGACTTCGGTGGTACCAGGGGTCATAGTAGGTCAGGCCGACCATCCATAGCCCCAGGCCGAATACGCCGAACAGGGCCGCCGCCAGCAGCCAGTGCAGCAGCATCGCTACCGCGCCGAAGCGGTCGGCGTTGTTACGCCAAAGCATGACCCAGGCCCCATTTTTCGGCAGTCGTTAGAAACGTCCTTTCTGGATATTGCGGAAGGTCTGCGTCAATTCCTACTGGATGTTCATCGCGCCCGCTCCGCGGCGCGCCCACCAGTAGCAGGAACGGAGCGAGCATGTCGAACCGGCCGGCGCCATCCGAGGCTTCGAACGCGCGGATGCGCCGGGTCGCTCGCCGGCGCGGCGGGTCGCTCTTGGCTTGGGTCTTCATCATCGTCCTCCGGTGCTACAGCGGAATGCTGTACTTTACACAGTATAGAGTTGCTGATTTAAGGATAAAGGCCATAATTAGCAAATCACTGTTCGACTGGGAAGAACAATGGACCGCTTTGAAGAGATGCAGACCTTCGCCGGCGTGGTGGAGGCGGGCAGTTTCTCCGCCGCCGCCGAGCGCCTGGGGGTGGCCAAGTCGGTGGCGAGCCGGCGGGTGGCCGAGTTGGAGGCGCGCCTCGGCGCCCAACTGCTCAACCGCACCACTCGCCGCCTCTCGTTGACCGAGTCCGGACGCCAATTCTATGAACGCGCCAGCCGGCTGTTGGCGGAACTGGAGGAGGCGGAACAGATGGTCGGCCACGGCCAAGCGGCGTTGCGCGGACGGTTGAGCGTGACCGCCCCTCTCTCCTTCGGCGTGCTCCACCTGGCGCCCTTGCTCAGCGCCTTCCTCGCCGAACATACCGAGTTGGCTCTGGATCTCGATCTCAACGACCGCCGCGTGAATCTGGTCGAGGAAGGCTTCGACCTGGCGGTGCGCATCGGCGACTTGCCTGACTCCACCTTGGTCGCTCGCCGTTTGGCGCCGATCCGCATGGTGCTGTGCGCCAGCCCCGCCTATCTCGAACGGCACGGCGAACCGCAATGTCCGGAGGAACTGGCCGGGCGCCAGGGGTTGCTCTACGCTAATTTGCCTAACCCGCGTAATTGGCCCTATGCCGACGCCGCCGGCCGCCCTCTCAACCTGCGGGCGCCGGTGCGCATGCGCTCCAACAACGGCGACGTGTTGCTGCAGGCGGCGGTGGACGGGGTTGGCCTCGGCGTCATGCCGACCTTCATCGTCTGGCGCGAGCTGGCTAGCGGACGCTTGCGCAGCCTGTTGCCGGAATATCCCCTGCCGCCCACCGCCGCCTACGTGGTTTACCCCTCCCGCCGCCACGTGCCGCGGCGGGTGCGGGCGCTGACTGAATTTCTGGCGGAGCGGCTGGAGAATACTCCGTACTGGGACGCGAAACCGGCGGCGCCGGCGGATGAGCCGGTCGCGGGCGAGGCGAATCAAGAGACGGCGGCGCGGCCTAATCTCGGCGATGCCGGGTGAATCGCCGTGTCTTTTCTAGATCATGGTTGGCGAACAGGCGCTCGTTCAGGCATTCGTCGCGCAAGTATTCGTTAAAATCACTAGACAACGCCGTTTTGTATTAGCGTGTTCGGCGGGATGTAATCGCATTCGATACGGCGGCTCTGCCGCTGCATCGAAGATGGCGCTTGCGATTAGCCCCATTCCATGGTCGCCGACCACCATGCAGGAAGTCCTTGCGCCTCGGCAATCTGGTCCAGTTCCCGCGTTGCGCGAATGCCGGAAGTCGAATTGTCGGCCACCGTCGCTAGACATTCCCGGCTGAAGCCATCGGCTGTCCGCCAGGGCGTCGTCCGAGGCGAAATTCAGGGACCGTCAGGCGCCCCTCTTTGAATTACAGCCGGTACAGCTCTTCGACCGTACCGCGCAGGAATGCGCGGGCGGAGAGTATTTCCGGCGGGACGGAGAGCGCCGTTTCTTGGCTGCGAGGATCGCTGCATCTTAAGGTGTCGATGAGGGCGATATCGTAGACGTCGCGTTCCGCCAGGGCGTCGAAGGCGTACTTGAGCCGGAATCGGCCATCGGCCGTGTGGCGTATCCGGTCGGGCGGTTTGTGTGAGGTAGCGGGATATTTGGCATTCGGGGTATGCCGGGAAAAGCGGGAAATAGTGGGACAAATCCAGACTGGGCGCGCGTTTTAGGGCGGCTGAGTCAGGCTGGTCTATTTGGAACGGAATTCGCAAGAATAAGCAAAAAGCGTTGGGATTTGCGCCAGATTTGGCGCCATAGCGCGAACGCATTTACCGATTGACCCCCTTGGGTCAGTTGATATTCCAGCCGCGGCTGTGCGGTCTTTGTAGAGGCCGGCGACGGCTGAAATTCTAGCTCCGAGTTCCTTGTGCGAGTTCTTGGTTCGGTCGGAGTTCATCGACCGAACTCTGACCGAACTCTAACCGAACCAAGAACTCGCTTGGCTTGGTCAATGTTTTTATAACCGCCTAATTCTTTTTACTTTTGTCAATTTTCGGAATATTCCGCAGCCCCGCAACTCCGACCCACGAATAAGCAAAAAGCGTTAGAGTTTGCGGTCTTGCAAGGCAAACGTCATGGTCAGCGTCAACGAGCACTCAGACATTCGCAATGCCTTTGCTGGGCTGACAATGCATGAGGTCGGCATCAAATATAGTGTCGGCAATAAGAGCGGCAATCCAGCCGAAAGCCGGGAGCCGGTAATCACAAATTACGAGCCAGGTATAATAGGCGACCTGCTTGGTTAAGTGACAATTTGTGTGCAAATCAGCGCCAAATGGCGCGCAACGTTACAGCGATGGCGAAAAACGACGAGAGCATGGGCTGGATGTCGGCGTCGACCATCAGCACCCTGACGCGAGGTCTGCCGGAAGTGCGCCGAGGGTGGTCTTTCCGACCTTCCTTTTGTGCTGCCTGCCGTTATCGTAATCATCGACGGCGCCCTGAGCAAGTCGGGCCGGCTGATTTCAGATGAATAAGTCAGCCGCTTGCAGGATAGGCGCCGCCAGGCAATTTTTTGGTGCTGATGAGAGGAGTCGAACCCCCGACCTACTGATTACGAATCAG
>DOVS01000137.1 GCA_003519965.1 Betaproteobacteria bacterium | reverse complement strand
CCATGCGGCGGGCCGCCCGGGTATTCGCCGGCCGGAAACAAGTGATCCAGGAATTGACCGTTGGCGGCACGCAAGTCAAAGAGGTCGATATGCCCTACCGTATTATCCCGACGAACGGAGTAGCGGGCGTGATCCGGGTCGGGATTTCGATGCAGGAAAAGCGCGACGCCGTGCGGCAAGGGCTCGTTTATATCGGGTTATTGGTGCTGCTGCTGCTATTGTTCGGCGTGGCCGCCATTTATAAGGTCAGCGGCCATTTCGGCAGGCCGGTGAAGAAGCTGGCGTGGCAGTTGCAGGGGATACTGGAGCATGCGCCGCTGCTGATTATTATTCGCGACCGGCTGGGACAGATATTCAATACAAGCGGTATGTTCCATAAAATGTTTCCGGGCGCGCAGGGCGGCGGCGCCGAAAATTATTATGCGCTGTTGCCGGAAACAGCGGCGTCCGCTATTTCCCGTGACGATGCGCAAGTCTTTGAAAAAAACCTAGTGCGGCGGATCGAGGAAACGCTGGAAATCGGCGGCGAGCCGCATATTTTCGAGTTTATCAAGTTCCCTATTGCTTGGGCGTCGTCCGGAGATCCCGTGCTATTGTGCTCTATCGGCCTGGATGTCACGGCGCGGCGGCGGACGGAGGACGCCCTGCGGCAAAGCGAGGAAAGCCTGGCCAGGGCTCAAGCGATCGCTAATCTGGGCGATTGGGAATGGGACATTCCAGGTAATGCGTTGCGCTGGTCGGATGAGGTTTACCGTATTTTCGGCCAGCAGCCTCAACAATTCACCGCAACCTACGATGCGTTTCTAGAGCGGGTGCATCCCGCCGACCGCCAACGGGTGGCGGACGCGGTGCGCGCGGCGCTGACCGATGACACGCCTTACCGCATCGATCATCGTATTCTCCTGCCCGGCGGCGGCGAGCGCGTCGTGCACGACCAAGGAGCGGTTACCCGCAACGCAGCTGGGGAGCCTGTCGGAATGCACGGCACGGTGCAAGACATCACCGAGCGCAAGCAGGCCGAGGAGATGCTGTTCCGGGAAAAAGAGCTAGCCCAGGTGACTTTGCAATCCATTGGCGACGCCGTCATTACCACCGACGCCGAGGGGCGGGTAGTGTATCTCAACCCGGTGGCGGCGGTGCTTACGGGCTGGGATTTGGACGCGGCGCGGGGCCGCGCGCTAGAAGAAGTATTCGACATTATCAACGAGATAACGGGCGGAAAGACGGAAAACCCCGTGGCGAAAGTGCTGCGCGAAGGGCGCATAGTTAGCCTTGTCAACCACACAGTGCTGATTTCGCGCCACGGCCGGCGTTACGCGGTCGAGGATTCCGCAGCGCCGATTCGCGACCAGCAGGGCGTCACCATCGGCGTGGTGCTGGTATTCCACGACGTGACCAAAGCGCGCGAACTTGCCAGAAAGGTGGCCCATCAGGCGACCCACGATCCGTTGACCGGGCTGATTAACCGGCGGGAATTCGAGAACCGGCTCAGCGGCTTGCTGGATAGCGCGCGGACGGAAAAACGGCAGCACGCCTTATTGTATCTCGATCTCGATCAGTTCAAGGTGGTTAACGATACCTGTGGGCATAGCGCGGGCGACGATTTACTGCGCCGCTTGACCCAGTTGCTGCAAGTCAAGGTGCGCGAGCCGCATACCGTCGCCCGCCTTGGCGGCGACGAATTCGGCGTGTTGCTGGTCGGCCAGGGGGAAGCCAGCGCGCTGGCGGTGGCGGACCAATTGCGGGAAGCCATTCAGGATTTCCGCTTCGCCTGGGCGCATCACACTTTCGTCATCGGCGTTAGCATCGGTTTGGTGATGCTGACGCCGGGACGTGTGGACGATATTCATAGCGCGTTGATCGCCGCCGACACCGCGTGTTATCTGGCGAAAGACATGGGGCGCAACCGCGTCCAAATTTATCAGACGGAAGACGCCGGTGTGGAGCGGCGGCGCGGTCAAATCCATTGGGTCTCGCGGATTACGAAAGCGATGGAGGAAGGCCGCTTTCAGCTTTACCGGCAAGCGATCAAGCCGGTGGCTCACAGCGCCAGCGGGGATCACTGGGAAATTTTGCTGCGCATGCAGGATGAAAATGGCGATATTATCGCGCCGGACGCCTTTCTTCCCGCCGCCGAGCGCTATAATTTAATGCCGTCCGTCGACCGGTGGGTTATCCGCAACGCCTTCGACGCCTACCGCACACTGTACGGCAATGGGGGCCGCAAGCTGGAAACGTTCGCCATTAACGTCTCCGGCGCCTCGTTGGGGGACGACACCTTTTTACACTTTATTAGGGAAACCATGGAGCGGCTGGACGTGCCGCCCCAGGTATTATGTTTTGAAATCACGGAAACCGCGGCAGTCGCCAATATGAGCAAGGCGGTGTCGTTCATTGGCGAACTCAAGCGGTTAGGCTGCCGCTTCTCCCTGGACGACTTCGGCACCGGACTTTCTTCCTTCAGCTACCTGAAGAATTTCGAAGTCGATTATATCAAGATCGATGGCGCGTTTGTGCGGGACATCGTGGAGGATCAGGTCGATTACGCGATGGTCGAGGCGATTCACCGGATTGGCCGGGTCATGGGAATCCGCACCATCGCCGAATTTGTCGAAAACGATCAGATATTACGTATTTTGCAGACGCTGGGCGTGGATTTCGTCCAGGGATACGGCATCCATAAACCCGAACCGCTGCTGGGCGCAGGCAACGCCTAACGCGCTGTGTCCGCCGCTCTGGGAAATAAATTAAAGTCCATCGGATCCCGGCGGAATAACGGGCGGCTTACCGGCCGAGGCATCGATAGAACAGGTTAGGAATATGAAGGAAACGCTTACTCCCTTGGCCCCCGGTGCGCTGCACCAATGTTGCGACCCTGCCGGTTTTGCTTTCGACACCACGGACGACTTGCCGGATTTGCATGAGATCATCGGCCAGGAGCGCGCTTTCGATGCGGTGCGGTTCGGCGTCGGCATTCGGCGCGATGGGTACAACTTATTCGTGCTGGGCCCCGGCGGTTTGGGAAAACACTCCTTTGTGCGCGATTTCTTGACGCGCCGGGCCGGAGAGGAAGAGCGCCCCCCCGATTGGTGCTATCTCAACAATTTTTCCCAGCCCCACCGGCCGCAGGCGGTTAAGCTGCCTAGCGGCACGGGCGTCAAGCTGCGCCAGGATATGGAGCAACTGCTGGAGGAGCTGCGCGCCGTCGTTCCCGCCGCGTTCGAGAGCGACGAATACCGCGCGCGGCTGGGGGAAATCGACGTGGCGTTCAAGGAGCGCCAGCAGGCTGCGTTTAAGGAATTGGAGGCGGCGGCGGGCAAGCAGGGGGTCGCCTTATTGCAAACTCCCGGCGGTTTCGCTTTCGGGCCGGTGAGGGACGGCGAGGTTATCGCGCCCGAAGACTACGAGAAGCTGCCCGCCAAGGAGAAATCGCGCATCGAGGCCGTGGTGTCGGTATTGCAGGAACGCTTGCAGAAAATCATCCACCAAGTTCCCCTGTGGCGTCGGGAGCGGCGGGATAAGCTCAAGGACCTCGACCGCGAAATCGGTAAGGGTGCGATTTTTCATGCGATTGACGCCATTAAGGCGGAATACGCCGCTTTCCCGGAATTGGCCGATTACCTGGAGGCGGTGCATCAGGACGTGATCGCGCATGTGGACCATTTCCGCAAGCCGGAAGAGGGGCTGCCGGCGATGGCCAATTTGCCCGCCGCCGGCTTCTCGTTTTTTCAACGTTACCGGGTTAA
>DOVS01000035.1:1097-3282 GCA_003519965.1 Betaproteobacteria bacterium | reverse complement strand
ACCATCAGCATGGCGATGGCGCGGAAGGTATCGAAGCCGGCAAGAAACACCACGAACGACAGGCGGCTGGCGGCGTCGCTTTTCCAGGAAAAAGCGGCGGCGTGGGTTTGAATGCCCCGCGCCCGGTCGATCACTCGGGAGAGATAGTGGCGTTCGCGGTTGACGGCGCGGATTTGCTGGATGGCGTCCAGGGTTTCGGCGAGCGCTTGCTGGAATAGTTCGATGGCCGAGTTTTCCCGCTTTTTCAGCGTTTTTACCCGCTTGCCGAGCACCATGGTGAAATAGACCACCACCGGATTGAGCAGCAAAATGAATAAGGCCAGTTGCCAGTGCATCCACAGCAGAATAGCGGCGGCGCCGGCCAGCGAGAGCACGGCGACGACGAATTTACCGACTGTGGCGCCGATAAATTCGTCGATCGCGTTCACATCGGTGACGAAATGGGAAGTGACCGCGCCGCTGCCCAGCGTTTCGTATTCCGACAGCGCGATGCGTTGCAGCCGCAGCAACAGCGCTTGGCGGATGCGGTAGGTGACATTCTTGGCGATCAGCGTGAAATTGCGGGTTTGCCATACGCCGAGTCCCAACGTCGTCAGTCGCAGCAGCAGCGTGGCCAGCAGCACGGCGCCAATATAGAGCACCGGACCATGCCACGCGGCGGGGAACAACGCATTGACCCCCTCGATCATGCGCCCCGGCCGGTGCAGCAGCACCTCGTCCACCAACAGCGGCATCAACAGGGGAATCGGTACGCTGGCGAGGGCCGAGAGCAGCGCGATGATCTGGGCCACAATCAACGCCCGCCGGCGGTGCTTGACAATACCGATGATGTAAGGCCAGTCGTAAGCGGCGGGAAGGGCGGTTGGCGTGGTTTCAGCGTGCGTCATCGGCAGGTGGTTCTAACGGTGTTCCGAATACTAGGCGGCTAAAAGCTTAACACAAGGGTTTTCCCGTGAACGTGCCGGCGGCGGCTTTTTTGAGTATAGTCGTGGCGGATACTTAAGGGCGTCTCTAAACGTTATGCCAAGAGGTGCGGGGTACGGGCGTCCCGGTGAGCGAAAGCGAACAAATTTGAGAGTTTGTTAGATCTTTATCAACCATGCTCCTTCGGCCATTCTTTGTATTTAGATGCAAATAAATTAATCTCCTCCTTTCTTAATATATTGAATATTGCTTTGTGCCTATGGTTATCAGAGTCTTTATTACAATTTATAAATTGAAGTAACCATGCATATATATCAGCAAGTTGTAGATACCTGCTTAAGTGCGAATGTGTGAAGTGAACGGAGTCGACTAGATTATGAATCTCTCTACCAAAGGCAAAATCTGTTCTATTAGCTCTGTACGCAGAGAGTGATGTGGAAAAATGCTCTGAGACTCGATCATTTTCACGATCGCCTATAAGCATGCCTAATGACTTTTTGCTTTTGACCAAATCATTTGCTCTTTCGCAAAGATACATGAATGCGATTTCTCCAGGTTTTTGGTTGGTATTCAGAAGGTTGCAATTTATTTGTATATCAATGCGTAGCAATTTTTCAGAAGATAAGATTTGGATAAGCGTCTCAAGCACCTCTATGCGTTTGCTAAAATCATTCCACAGTTTGAAGTTTTTTTTCGATGATATATCTCTGCCGCATGAAATTCCGTTTCTTGTGAAACAGCGCTGTCTCCAAACACCTTTTCAGCCAGTTGAGAAACTTTCGTCTCGATTCCATGAAGATGTTCTTCATCGATGCAGACACCACCAAGTATGATAATGGGGGTAATCATCCGTATTTTTCACTTCATCGAAGAAGATTAGCTTCATTTTATTGAACCTTGCCTACTCTAAGTTAATAGATCACGCCCTACGAGGCGTTGCACCCAATCTAGACTCTACATTATACTTTTCCGACAGTAATAAGCAGGGCGTTGACAGCACGTCTCGACGCCAAACGGGGTGTAAAGCCATCATCCCTATAATTAGAGACGCTCTTTGAGATGGCGCGATGCGCTTGCCTCCCCCCTTTAAAATTTTCGACTCCCTCGCCTCGCTGCCCGCCGCGGCGTGGAATCGTCTGGCCGGCGATAACCCGTTTCTCCGTCATGAATTCCTGTGGGCGCTGGAGCAAAGCGGCTGCGCCACGCCCGCAACCGGCTGGGACGCGCGTTTTCTGACGCTGTGGCAAGGCGAGACCCTGAC
>DOVS01000035.1:0-1051 GCA_003519965.1 Betaproteobacteria bacterium | reverse complement strand
ACTGGGCGTGGGCCGACGCCTACCAGCGCCACGGCGTTCCCTATTATCCTAAACTGGTGAGCGCGGCGCCGTTCACTCCCGCCACCGGGCCGCGGCTGCTGGCGGAGACGGCGGCGCAGCAGGAACGCTTGATCCACGGTGCGCTGCAATTGGCGCAGGAATTGGGCGTGTCGTCGCTGCACTGCCTGTTCCCGAGCGAAGCGCAAGCGGCGCAATGCGAGCGGCAGGGGATGATGCGGCGCAGCGGCGTTCAGTTCCATTGGCATAACCGGGACTATGCCGACTTCGACGCCTTCCTCGCCACTTTTAGCCATGGCAAACGCAAGAAAATTAAACAGGAACGGCGTAAAGTGCGAGACGCGGGGATTACGTTTCAGCGTCTGGAAGGCGCTGAAATCACCCCGGCGGACTGGGCGTTTTTCCATCGTTGCTATCTCAACACCCATCATCGCTACCAGGCGCCGCCGTCCCTCAATCTGGACTTCTTCCAGCGCATCGGCGACGCCATGCCNNNGAAAACCTACTGTTGATCGTCGCCCGGCGCGACGGCCGGCCCATTGCCGCGGCAATCAACCTGCGTAACGCCCACACGCTCTACGGGCGTCACTGGGGCGCGCTGGAATCGTGGCCGGGGCTGCACTTTGAAACCTGTTATTACCAGGCGCTCGACTATTGCATCGCGCACCAACTGCAAGTCTACGAAGCCGGTGCGCAGGGAGAGCACAAGTTAGCCCGCGGATTTCTGCCGGTAACCACCTGGTCGGCCCACTGGCTCGCCCATGCCGAATTTTCCGACGCGGTGGCGTACTTTCTCGCGCGGGAAACCCAGGGCGTCGGCCGCTATATCGATGAATTGACCGCGCACAGTCCGTTTCGTAAGACGCTGCCGGAATAGCGGGCAGTTACCAGGGCGGGCAAATGACCGGTAGCGGCGTGCGCAGCGTGATGGCGGCGGGCGTGACCTCGGCGCGCCAGGCGATGACCTCGACGCCGCGGGCGATCGCCTGGCGCAAGGTGAGTCCGTAGTGCGGATCGATGCGGTCGGCGGGAC
>DOVS01000022.1:2857-3361 GCA_003519965.1 Betaproteobacteria bacterium | reverse complement strand
GTGAATTCCTGCCGGTTGAGCGCGCCGGTGAGGGTGTCGTGGGCGGCTTCCCACGCCAGTTGCGCTTTGTGCCGCCGCTCTTCGGTAATATCGCGGATGACCACGACGTAGTAGGCTTCGTCGTTATGGCGCATGGATAGGCCGTTAATTAAGATGTCTAAGGTGTAGTGGATATTGTCCTTTCCCTCCGTTTCGGTGGCGACATGCAGGTTTTCTCCACCCTGTACTTCATGGTGTTGGGTAATAATCTGGGCGATGAGCGCCGCTAGTCCCGGTATATTCTCGGCCATTCGCTGCGCCAGGGGATTGGCGTACTTAATGCCGAGATCGCGACGCAGGAAGAGCACTCCCTCGCTGAGAGATTCAATGGCCTGGGCGGAGATTTCCAGTTCGCCGATTAGCCGGGTAATTTCCTTGCCCATGTGGTTAAACGCGTGAACCGGGTGCTTGAACTCTTCCGCCACCTCCTCGCCGATCGGCTGGTAAGCGCCATGGGCCAAGCGG
>DOVS01000022.1:0-2826 GCA_003519965.1 Betaproteobacteria bacterium | reverse complement strand
CGGCGAGCCGTAGGCGCTGGAGGGGACGCAGTCCCTGTCCCAATATTCGCCATACGCTGAGGGACAGGATGACGTACACTGCTAGAACCAGCAAGGTCATCCGCATCGTCAGCCGCCATAGCCGCTGGTACAGCGCCGTGGTGCTGCTTTTGATCGTCAAGTCGCCATAATCGACGCCGCCGGCGGTGATGGCGACCGTCGCGGCGGGAGGAACAATGGCGAGCCACTGCCGGAACCAGTGGGGAACATTGCTGGTTTCCGGCGGCGTGGTTAGCTTGACTAGCGGGTGGCGGCGGTAATCCGTCAAGATGAGGCGGCTTAGATGGGATGCGGAGAACACCTTTTGGCAAATGATCTGCGTTTGCGCGTAGCTGGACGTAATCAGCGGCGCCGCCAGCGCCTCCCGCAAGGTGACGGCGGTGGTGTTGAGCAGCAACTGTTGTTCTTGAATGGCTTCGCGGCTTTGATGGTAGGTGGCGATGTATAAGATAGCCGCCAGCATGACGAGCAGTGTGCCGGAAATTAACAGCGATAAGCGGACGCGCAGGCTCACGGTGTCACCTGCCGCCGTCGTGCGATGGCGCGCCGGGGGAAAATCGAGCCTGTTGTTTTGCCATGTCCCACCACGGGTTCTCCATCGAGGATTTTCTTGAAGAGATAAGAGAGGAAATGACGACAACCTTATCATAACAATAGGGAATATGCCTATAGCATTTCCCCGCTGAAAGCAGAAATCAGTAATTTTCTTTTTCGGGCGCTAGGGTGCGTTGGGCGGGAAAACTGGCGCTGAACGTACTGCCCTGGCCTAGGGTGCTGGTGATTTCCAGTTTGGCCTGGTGGCGGGTCAGCACATGTTTGACGATGGAAAGCCCTAGGCCGGTGCCGCCGGTTTCTCGCGAGCGGCTGCGGTCGATGCGGTAAAAGCGCTCGGTAAGGCGGGAAATATGGTTGGGATCGATTCCTTCGCCGGTATCGCTGACGGCGAACGTCATTTCCTCGCCGCGATTTTTCCAGTGCATGGAAATTTTGCCTCCCGCCGGCGTGTAGCGGATGGCGTTGCTGACCAGATTGCCGAAGGCGCTGCGTAGTTCGCTTTCGCTGCCCAGCAGCCATCGGTCGGATTCGGCGTGCAGTGTTAATTGGTGGCGGCCGCCGCTTAAGGTTGTCGCTTCGTTCAGCAGGATTTGCAGTAACCGCGGGACGTTGACTTCTTCTTCCTTGAGGTTGTTTTGGGCGCTTTCCAGCCGCGACAAGGTGAGCAAATCTTCCACCAGTCGCTGCATCCGCCGGGTTTGATCCTGCATGAGCCGGAAGTAGCCATGTTGGGTTTCGGCGTCGATCCGCTCCATATCCAACATGGTCTCGAGAAAGCCGCCGACGATGGTGAGCGGGGTGCGCAGTTCGTGGGAAATATTGGCGATAAAATCGCGGCGCATGGTTTCCACTTTCTCCATTTGGGTGATATCCCGCGTAATCAGCAGCCGCTGATGGTCGCCGAAAGGCACTTGCTGCGCCGATAAGGTAATGTCGTGGTGGAGCGGCGATTTAAACACCAGCGGTTCGGCAATGGATTGATTTTCCAGGAAGGCGATAAACGCCGGTGCGCGCAGGAGGTAACTGAGTTGCCGCCCCCGGTCGCGGTCATTGTCGATGCCGAGGTGGGTGTGCGCCACGGGATTGCACCATTCGATTTGATCCGCCTCCGTTAGCACCACCACGCCATCCGGAATGGCCTGTGCGGCGTTTTGGAAGCGTTCCAAGGCGCTGGATAGCGATTGCTGGCTGTAGGTTTGCTGCCGCATCAGGCGATAGAGGCCGGAAAACGCTTCTTCCCACAGGCCGAAACTGTCGGGTACGGTGTTGGCCTGGGGGTTCTTGAGCCAGCGGGTTAGGGCGAACAGATGGCGCAGGTTTTGCAAGAAAAGCAGCAGTAAGATGGCGGACGCGAACACTAGCGCGGGGACACGGCCGGAAACGGCCCATACGGCGATGGAAAACAGCGCGGTGTATGCTAACGCCGCCAACGGCCGCCACCAAAAAACGGTCACGGGAGCGTCCTCGAATCAATGAACCAAGCCATTATGATGAATGACGGCCGTTGCCGCTAGTGACTGTGACCATTTACCTACGGCGTGACCGAAAAACGGTAGCCGGCGCCGCGCACCGTTTGGATTAGGTTGGCGTGGCCGGTGGTGTCCAGGGCGCAGCGCAGGCGGCGGATATGAACGTCTACGGTACGGTCTTCCACGAATACATGGGCGCCCCATACCTGGTCGAGCAGAAAAGCGCGGGAATGCACCCGTTCCGGGTGTGTAATCAGGAAGTGGAGCAGGCGGAATTCGGTTGGCCCCATTTCGATCGGCTGGTGGTTGCCGGTAATCCGGTGAGTGACCGGGTCAAGGCAGACGCCGCCCAGCTCCACCGTGTCCTCGGTGATCTGCGGTGCGCGACGGCGCAACACCGCCTTGATGCGGGCGATCATCTCCCGGCTGGAGAAGGGCTTGGTGATGTAATCGTCGGCGCCCATGCGCAGACCAATCACCTCGTCGATTTCATCATCCTTCGAGGTNNTTGGTGATGTAATCGTCGGCGCCGGTTTCGAGCCCGGTAATTTTGTCTTCTTCCTCTCCCCGCGCCGTTAGCATGATAATGGGGATGGTTTTGGTCACGGTGTCCGCCTTGAGACGGCGGGCGAATTCGATGCCGCTTTGTCCCGGCAGCATCCAGTCGAGCAAAATAAGGTCGGGTAAGGCGACGCGAATCAAGTGGCGCGCCTCCTCGGCGCTTAACGCCTTGATGGGGTGGTGGCCTGCCTGGCGGAGATTG
>DOVS01000214.1 GCA_003519965.1 Betaproteobacteria bacterium | reverse complement strand
AGGCAGTTTTCCCATGGAGTCGTCCAGACGGTTGCGCGCGCCGCTAATCGTGAAGCCTTGCTCGTAGAGTAAATCGCGAATACGGCGAATCAGCAAAACTTCATGATGTTGGTAATAGCGGCGGTTCCCGCGCCGCTTAACCGGCTTTAGCTGGGTAAATTCTTGCTCCCAATAGCGAAGCACATGCGGCTTAACGCCACACAGCTCGCTGACCTCGCCAATCGTGAAGTAACGCTTAGCGGGAATGGGAGGTAGTTCGGTTTTAATCCCTACTTCTGGCATGCGCGCTATCCACTAACGCCTTCAGTTTCTGGCTGGCGTGGAAAGTGACCACGCGCCGTGGGGTAATCGGGATTTCCTCTCCGGTCTTTGGGTTTCGGCCGGGACGCTGCGGCTTATCCCGCAGTTCAAAGTTACCGAAGCCGGATAACTTAACCCCATCGCCTTTTTCCAGCGCCGTGCGGACTTCCTCGAAAAAGGATTCCACCATATCCTTGGCTTCTCGCTTGTTGAGTCCCACTTTTTCAAACAAGATTTCGGCCAACTCGGCTTTTGTTAACGTCATAATTTTTTACCTCAGTTACGTAGCTCTGCACCTATCCGGTCGGACAAAACGTCAACCAGCCGCGCCATCGCGGCGTCAATCTCTTCGTCGTTCAATGTCTTCCGAGTATCTTGCATCATTACCCTAAATGCAAGGCTTTTTTTATCCGAATCAATACCTTTGCCGCGATAAACGTCAAATAAGGTGAGATCGGATACAACATCAGGTAAATTATCAAGCATAACGTCCAACATATTCTGCAAATTGACTTTTTCATCAACAACAACCGCCAGATCACGGCGCACGGGAGGAAACTTGGAAACCTCATGGCAGTGCGGCGGCGTTCGTTGCAATAGCGGAGCGAGTTCTAACTCGAAACCCACGACCGGCCCGGTCATTAAGTCATATTTTTGGCGCCAACGCGGGTGCAGCACGCCGATCCAACCGACAATCGTGTCGTCGAGCATCACGCTCGCGCACTGCCCGGGGTGAAAGGCGGGGTGGTTTGCCGCCTTGAATCTCGGCGAATCAGGCCAGAATAGCGCCTCGACATCCCCCTTGACATCGTAAAAATCCACCTCGCGCTTTGCCTCCCCCCATTGTTCCGGGCGGGCGGCGCCATAGGCCAAGCCGGCGACCCTCAACGGCTGGGAAATATCCTTCCCCGGAAGAAAACAACGCCCGATTTCAAATAGCCGCACCCGCTCTTGAGATCGGTTTAAATTAAAGCGCAGCGTGTCCACCAGCCCGCCCAACAAGGTCGAACGCATGACCGCCAAGTGGGCGGCAATCGGATTTTGCAATCGAATCGGCTGAAGATTAGCGGCGAAGTCCGCCTCCCACTCCGCCTCGACGAAACTATAACTGACGATTTCCTGGTAATCCTGCATGATCATGAAGGAGCGGATTTCATGCACGGGACGGGCGGATTCCGTTCGCGGCGACAACTGTTCCTTACCTTGCGGTAACAGCGCGGGAACATTATCGTAGCCATAAAGCCGGACTAGCTCCTCGATCAAGTCTTCTTCGATGGCCAGGTCGAAGCGATAACTCGGCGGAATCACATGGTGCGCGCCGTTTCGTTCCTCCACCTGAAACCGCAGGCGGGCCAACAACGCGGATACTTGTTCCGCTGAAAACTCCACGCCAATCACTTTGCTGGCCCGTTCCCGCCGCAAGACGATCGGATTACGCGGCGGCAATTCGCCCGTTACTTCGGTCACTGGGCCCACTCGGCCGCCGCAAATTTCAGAAACGAGCCGGGTGGCGCGTTCCAGGGCATTGCGCGCGAGCGCGAAATCGACGCCGCGCTCGAAACGATACGCCGAATCCGACGACATGCCGAGCCGGCGGGACTTGCCGATAATCGCGCTGGGATTGAAAAATGCGCTTTCCAAGAAAATATCGCGGGTCGCTCCCGTCACCGCGCTATGCACCCCCCCCATCATGCCGGCCAGCGCTTGAGCGCCGCGATCATCGGCGATCACCAGCATATCGTCCTCGAGAGCCACCGTCCGTTCATTCAGCAAAACCAGCGGCTCTCCCGGCCGGGCGAATCGAACCGTCACATCGCCATCTAGTCGATCCAGATCGAAGGCGTGCAACGGCTGGCCTAGCTCGAGCATGACGTAATTGGTAATATCCACCAGCGGGTGGACGCAGCGCAAGCCGCTACGCTCCAACCGCTGCGCCATCCAGCGCGGCGTCTCCGCCGCGGCGTTAATGCCGCGGATAACGCGGCCACAATAACGGGGACAATCCGACGGCGCCTTGATGACCACCCGGCGCTGGTCGTCGATCTCCGCGCCGGACGGCGCAATTTCTGGCAAGGCGATGGCGCAATCCGTAATTGCCGCCACCTCGCGCGCCACGCCCGCCACACTAAGGCAATCGCTCCGATTAGGGGTCAGTTTCAAAGTAAACGATTGATCGTCAAGCGCCAAATAAGCGCGAATATCCATCCCGACAGGCGCGTCCTCGGCCAACAGCAGCAAGCCGGCGCCTTCCGCCGCCACTCCGATCTCCTTGGCCGAACACAGCATGCCATAGGATTCCACGCCGCGCAGTTTGGCCGGTTTAATCGTCATTCCGGGCAACGTCGCGCCGACCAGCGCGCACGGCGCTTTAATCCCGGGACGTACATTAGGCGCGCCGCACACAATTTGCAGCGCCTCACCCTGTCCGCCATCCACCCGGCAAATATTTAGGCGGTCGGCGTTGGGATGCGGAGAAACCGCCAGCACTTCGCCCACGACGACATGGGTGAATAACGGCGCGACCGCTTCCATCGCCTCGACTTCCAATCCCGCCATGGTTAACGCGTGCGCCAACTCTCCGCTGGACAACGGGGGATTCACGAAGGTCCTTAACCAATTTTCCGAAAATTTCATCAGTTCAATATGTTATATCGATTTCAACCACGCCGCTATGACGAATACGCCCATTCAGGCTAGCGCAACGTTTCTTCCTACCCGGACCGACCGGACCTAATGGAATTGCTGCAGAAAGCGCAAGTCGTTCTCAAAAAACAAGCGCAGATCGTTAACTCCGTAACGCAACATCGCTAGGCGCTCAATCCCCATCCCAAACGCAAATCCCAAAACCTGCTCAGGATCGGCGCCGGCGCTTCTCAATACATGCGGATGCACCATGCCGCACCCTAGAATTTCCAGCCAGCCGGTATGACTGCACACCCGGCAGCCTTTCCCGCCGCAAGCGACGCAACTAATATCCATTTCCGCCGAAGGCTCGGTAAATGGAAAGAAAGAGGGGCGAAAGCGGCTTCGCAAATTATCTTGCTCGAAGAATCGCCGCATAAAGTCGGTCAACACTCCTTTTAATTCGGCAAAATTGATGCGCTCGTCCACCCACAAGCCTTCTACCTGATGGAACATGGGCGAGTGAGTAAGGTCGGAGTCGCAGCGATACGCCTTGCCCGGCGCAATAACCTTTAGCGGAGGCTGGTGATTTTCCATATAGCGCACCTGCACCGGCGAGGTGTGGGTGCGCAGTAAATAACCGTCTTCCAGGTAAAATGTGTCGTGCATCGTCCGCGCGGGATGATCGGGAGGGAAATTCAACGCGGTGAAATTATAAAAATCGGTTTCGAGCTCTGGGCCGTCGGCCACATCGAAGCCGATCGAGCCAAATAGGTTTTCGATGCGTTCCTGAGTGCGGCTGATGGGATGGCGGCCGCCTCTGCCGATGCGCCTGCCCGGCAAGGTGACATCGAGAGACTCGCGCGCCAGTTGGGCTTGCAGTTGCGCTTCCCGGATCGCTTCCTTGGCGGCTTTAAGGGCGAGCTCCAGCTTTTCCTTCGCCTGGTTGATCCGGCCGCCCGCCTCGCGCCGTGTTTCCGAAGGCATTTTCCCCAAGCCTTTCAGTAGTTCGGTCAACGCACCGTTTTTGCCGAGATAACGCGCCTTGACTTGATCAAGCTCGGCAAGGCTACCGATATTCTCTAGTTGTTGCAGCGCTTCGAGAAGGATGTCGTCAGGATTACGCATGGAGCTTTTACATCAGAGCGAAACAATAATGAAGTCTTCCGAAGCAGGCCGCCGGTCTCTTGATTAGCGAGAGCGGCGCGCCCCGAAGGATTAAACACGGGACGCCGCTACGGCGCCCCGTCATCGCGCGAAACAAAAAAGGAGGCGGTTCGCCTCCTTTCCTCATCGCACCGCCTAGGCGCCGAGGCCCACCTTGGCTTGTTCGACGATTTTGGCGAAGGCCGGTTTATCGAACACCGCCAAATCGGCCAGCACCTTGCGGTCGATTTCGATCTCGGATTTCTTCAGCCCGCTCATCAATACGCTATAGCTCATCCCGCATTCACGCGCGCCGGCGTTGATCCGAGCGATCCATAACGCACGAAATTGGCGCTTGCGCTGACGACGGTCGCGATAAGCGTATTGCCCCGCTTTCATGACCGCTTCCTTAGCGACGCGGTAGATATTCTTGCGGCGGCCGCGGAAACCCTTCGCTTGTTCCAGAACTTTCTTATGACGCGCGTGGGCGGTTACCCCTCGTTTGACTCTTGGCATCTCGATCTCCTCTTAAGCGTAGGGCATCATTGCACTGACCGTGCGCTTATCGCTAGCGGACAATAGGACGGTCCCGCGCAGGTTACGCTTACGCTTCGTCGTTTTCTTAGTGAGGATATGACGCAAGTGAGAGTGCGTGCGTTTGACGCCGCCCTTGCCCAGCACCTTAAAGCGCTTAGCGGCGCCACTCTTCGTTTTCATCTTCGGCATTTAACCAGACTCCATTCAATAGTTCTCTTCATCCGTACGGGGCTCCCCTCGCGAGGAAACTTTAAGGCTGCCTACCCGTATCAGACTCTCTTTTTTTTCGGCGATAACACCATCACCATTTGCCGGCCTTCCAATCTCGGAAATTGTTCAACCATTCCGTATTCGGCTAAGTCGGCTTCGACACGCCGGAGCAATTTCAAACCGAGCTCCTGGTGTGTGATTTCACGCCCGCGGAAACGCAAGGTAACTTTTACCTTGTCGTCCTCCTCGAGAAAGCGGATCAAGTTCCGTAATTTAACTTGATAATCGCCATCATCCGTCCTTGGGCGGAATTTTACTTCCTTGACCTGGACTTGTTTCTGTTTCAGTTTTGCTTCGTGCTGCTTCTTGCTCTCACGGTATTTGAATTTCCCGTAATCCATCAGCTTACACACCGGCGGCTCCGCCTGCGGCGCTATTTCCACGAGGTCGATCTCCGCTTCCCCCGCCTTCTGCAGCGCCTCTTCCAAGCTGCAAATTCCGAGCTGTTCACCTTCTTCACCGACCAAACGCACGGTCAGCGCGGTAATTTCGCCATTTAGCCGCGATTCCTTTACTTGAGCGATAGTAGAAAACCTCCCAATCGATTAATCACTTAAGCCACGCTTCCCATTCCGGCCATTTCATTTGTCACGCGTTCGATAAACGCATCCAATGACATTGGACCCAAATCCTCCCCCTTGCGGGTGCGCACGGCCACTTGTTGTGAAGCCATTTCCTTGTTGCCGACAATCAGCAAATAAGGTAACCGCTGTAAACTATGTTCGCGAATTTTATAGGTAATTTTCTCATTTCTCAAGTCCGATTCGGTCCGAATGCCGTTTTTTGTCAAGTAACGCGTCACTTGCTCAGCGTAGCCTGCTTGATCGTCGGTAATATTCAGCACCGCGACTTGAACTGGCGCCAGCCATGCCGGGAACGCGCCGGTGTGATGTTCGATGAGAATCCCGATAAAACGCTCCAGCGAACCGAGGATAGCGCGGTGTAACATCACAGGAACCCGCCGGCTGCTATCTTCGGCGATATAACTCGCGTCCAAGCGGCCCGGCATGGAAAAATCGACTTGAATCGTCCCGCACTGCCAATGGCGGCCCAAACAATCTTTGAGGGTAAATTCGATTTTCGGCCCATAAAACGCGCCTTCGCCTGGCTGCAATCGCCAATCCAATTTTTTATTGTCGAGCGCCGTCGCCAATGCGGCTTCGGCTTTATCCCACACATCGTCGGCCCCCACCCGCTTTTCCGGCCGGGTGGATAATTTAACGATGATGTCGTTAAAACCAAAGTCCGTATAGACTGTTTGCAGCAGGTCGATAAAGCGGCCCACTTCCTCCTGAATCTGATCCTCGGTACAGAAAATATGCGCATCGTCCTGGGTGAGGTTACGCACCCGCATGACGCCATGGAGCGAACCGGAAGGTTCGTTACGGTGACAGGAGCCGAATTCCGCCAGCCGCAGCGGAAGATCGCGGTAGCTTTTCAGCCCCTGATTAAAGATCAGCACATGACAAGGGCAGTTCATCGGCTTAATGGCGTACTCCCGCTCCTCGATGCGGGTAGTAAACATATCTTCGCGAAAGTTTTCCCAATGGCCGGTTTTCACCCACAGCGAATGATCCACCACCTGAGGCGTGCGGACTTCCTGGTAGCCGTTTTCGCGGAAAATGCGCCGCATGTATTGCTCGACGATTTGATACAGCACCCACCCCTTGGGATGCCAAAACACCATTCCCGGCGCTTCATCTTGAAAATGGAACAGATCGAGCTGTTTGCCGATCTTGCGATGGTCGCGTTTTTCGGCCTCCTCCAAGCGGTGGAGATACGCCGCCAGCGCCTCTTTCTTCGCCCAGGCCGTACCATAGACGCGCTGAAGCATTTCATTTTTGGCGTCGCCGCGCCAATAAGCGCCCGCCAGCTTCATCAACTTAAATATCTTCAGTTTTCCGGTGGACGGCGCATGCGGGCCGCGGCACAGATCGGTGAATTCCCCTTGGGTGTAGAGGGAAAGCGCTTCATCACCGGGGATGGATTCGATAATTTGCGCCTTGTAATGCTCGCCCCGCTCCTTGAAAAAACGGATCGCGTCGGAACGAGGCAACACGCTGCGCGTGACCGGAAGATCGCGCTGAACGATTTCGGCCATTTTCTTCTCCATCGCCGCCAAGTCTTCCGGCGTAAAAGAGCGCTTGTAGGAGAAATCGTAATAAAAACCGTCTTCGATCACCGGGCCGATCGTCGCCTGCGCCTCGGGGAACAGCGCCTTCACCGCCTGCGCTAGCAGATGGGCGGTGGAATGGCGAATGATCGCCAGACCCTCGGGGTCTTTATCGGTGACAATCGCCAGGTCGGCGTCGGCTTCAATGGAAAATGAGACGTCTACTAGCTGGCCATTCACTCGACCGGCCAAGGCGGCGCGCGCCAGCCCCGCGCCAATGCTTTGCGCAACGTCGGCGACCGTTACCGGGTGATCGAATTTTCGTTCGGAGCCGTCTGGCAAGCGGATAAGAGGCATAAGCAAATTCCGGCGACACAAAAAATAAAAGCGCGGACAGCCGCACTTTTACTCATGAGTTTGGTAGGCGCGATTGGATTCGAACCAACGACCCCCACCATGTCA
>DOVS01000169.1 GCA_003519965.1 Betaproteobacteria bacterium | reverse complement strand
CACGCCAAGGCGCGCGGCGCCAAAATCTATGCCGAACTTGCGGGCTTTGGCATGAGCGCGGACGCCTACCATATGACTGCACCGCGCGAAGATGGCGAGGGCGCCGCGCGCTGCATGCAATCGGCTATCCGTAACGCGGGGCTCAATGTCGATCAGATCGATTATATCAATGCCCATGGAACCTCTACGCCTCTTGGCGACATCGCGGAAACCGTTGCGGTCAAACGCTGCTTCGGCGCGCATGCGAAGAAAGTGGCGATGAGCTCGACCAAGTCCATGACCGGCCACTTGTTGGGCGCAGCGGGGGGGATCGAAGCGGTATTCTCCACCCTGAGCGTGTATCGTCAGGTCGCGCCGCCAACCATCAACATTTTTGAGCCCGGCCCCGAATGCGATCTCGACTATGTACCGAACACCGCGCGCGAAATGAAAATCGACGCAGTACTGTCGAACTCGTTCGGTTTTGGCGGCACCAATGGAACGCTGGCGTTTAAACGGGTTTAACCCGCGCTCCGCCTGCTTGCCCACGGCAGAAAACATCTCCGTCCTGCGCACCCTAACTTGGGAATTTGCGCGTGCCTCTGCACCGTCATCACGGGTCGCTTGATCTCGCCGCCTTGCACGCGGCTTACCCGGAACGCTACCCGTACTTACTGCAAACGGCGAGCGGCGACGGCTGGGACATTTTGTTTGGGTTTCCACGTCATTCCATCCGGTTGACGTTGCGCCAGCTTGCCGCCGGCGCTCCTTCCTTTTTCTCGCGACTCGATCGAGAATGGCGGGCCGAGCGCACACGCCAAAGAGAAAACCCAGCCGTACAAGAAGCTGCGCTCCCCTTTCATGGAGGATGGTTTTTTTACCTTGGCTACGAACTACTGCATCAATCGGAGCCATCCATTCCGCCGCCCGCCGCTGATACGGATATTCCCATTGCCTTGCTCTCCCGCGTTCCGGCGGCGATCATGAATAATCGAATAACCGGCGAAAGCTGGTTGTTCGGCGAGAACGGGGAAGAAGAGGCGCTACAGCAAATGGTGCTAGATAGCGAACAGACACTGGCCGCCCCACTGTCCTCGTTCACTATCGATCATTTGGAGGAAGACGCGCCTGAATATTTTTTACGCGGCGTGGAGCGTATTCAACATTATATTCGGGAAGGGGATGTGTTTCAGGTCAATTTATCCCGCGAATGGCGGGCGACGACGCCGGAGGAATGGCATTCCGCCGCCATTATGGCCAATTTGTCCCGGCACAATCCGGCGCCTTTCGCCGCGATCGCCAATCTGGGCGATTATCAGATCATCAGCTCCTCTCCCGAACGTCTCGTGCGCGTCCGTGGCGACCGCATAGAAACCAGGCCCATCGCGGGCACGCATCCTCGCGCACCGTTACCGGAAGAAGACGAGGCGCTGCGGCGAGCCCTGATGTCCAGCCCCAAAGAACGGGCCGAACACATCATGCTGATCGATTTGGAACGCAACGATCTCGGGCGAGTGTGCCGCCCCGGCAGCGTCCTGGTCGATGAATTGATGGCGGTGCGCAGTTATGCCTATGTTCACCACATCGAGTCTAATATCCACGGCCGCCTCCGCGACAACGTCTCGCCGGGGAGCGTGCTGCGCGCGCTGTTTCCCGGCGGAACGATTACCGGCTGTCCCAAGGTGCGCACCATGCAGATTATCCGCGAATTGGAAAATACGCCGCGCCTGGCCTATACCGGTAGCTTGGGGTATTTGAACCATGACGGCTCAATGGATTCTAATATCCTAATCCGGACTTTATTGCGGCAAGGACGGCGCCTATCCTTCCGGGCGGGGGCCGGGATCGTCGCCGACTCCAAAGCCGACAAAGAATTACAGGAAACGCGCGCTAAGGCAAAAGGGCTTCTCAAAGCGATGGGCTGCGATTTCGCATGATACTCGTCAATGGCGTGGAAACGGATAGCGTGCATGCTACCGATCGTGGGTTAGGTTATGGCGACGGCGTGTTCCGCACGCTGCGAATTCAAGCGGGTAAAGTGCGCTGCTGGGCGCGGCAAATTTCCAAGCTTGAAGCGGATTGCGCCATACTGCGCATTCCTTGTCCATCGCACGACACATTATTGCAAGCCGTAACGCGCGCGGCGGACGCCGAGCCGGATTGCATCGCCAAATGGATCGTTACCCGGGGGAGCGGCGCACGCGGTTATGCGCCGCCGCCATCGCCGTCGCCGACATGGGTTATGCTAACGGCGCCCGTGCCGCCGGCGTTGCAACGACAGCGAGAGGACGGCGTCAAATTGCGGCTTTGCGAAACCCGGCTGGGATTACAGCCCCGCTTGGCGGGCGTCAAACATCTGAACCGGCTGGAAAACGTGCTGGCGCGCATGGAATGGACGTGTCTGGAAACCGCCGAGGGATTGATGCTGGATACCGAAGGCCGCCTAATCTCGGGAACCATGAGCAACCTTTTTCTGGTGCGCGGCAACCGGCTTTACACGCCAGATCTCAGCCGCTGCGGCGTGGCGGGCGTACAACGGGCCCG
>DOVS01000140.1 GCA_003519965.1 Betaproteobacteria bacterium | reverse complement strand
CGGCGGCTCAAGTCGGCGGGAATTCCCACCGTGCATTATGTCAGCCCGTCTATTTGGGCGTGGCGCGGCGGACGTATTCGTAAAATTGGCCGGGCGGTTTCTCATTTGTTGGCGTTATTTCCCTTCGAGGCGGAAATTTACCAGGAGGCCGGTATCCCAGTAACCTACGTAGGGCATCCGTTAGCGGACCTATTGCCGGAAGCGCCTTCCCGCGAAGCCATGCGCGCGCAGTTGAAATTACCCAGGGACAAGCGGGTGATCGCGTTATTGCCGGGCAGCCGCCAAAGCGAGGTGGCGCAATTGGCGGAATTATTTCTGCAAACCGCGCGGCGAATCGCCAGCCAGCGGCCAGATACGCTGTTCCTGGTTCCCCTGGTGAGTCGTGAAACCCGTCGTTTATTCGAGGAGGCGGTTGTTCGCCTTAACGCGCAGGATTTGGCGCTAACCGTATTATTCGGCCATGCGCACGAGGCGATAATCGCCGCCGACATTGCCTTGGTGGCCTCGGGAACGGCAACCTTAGAAGCGGCTTTATTGAAAACGCCGATGGTGATTACCTATAAAATGCCGGCGCTGAGTTGGTGGATTATGCGCCGTAAAGCCTACTTACCCTATGCCGGCCTGCCTAATATTCTGGCGGGCCGCTTTGTGGTTCCCGAATTGATGCAGGAAGACGCGACGGCGGATAATCTTGCCCGGGCGCTGCTGAATTGGCTGGATGATCCTGGTTCCATGGAGGCTTTGACGCGCGCCTTCTTGCGGTTACATCATCGACTCAGGCAAAATACGGCGAGTAAAGCCGCCCAAGCGATTAGCCACTATTTAGAAAGCGCGTCCTAACATGCCGGGCGAATGGATTTGCGGCGTGGATGAAGCCGGGCGAGGGCCGCTGGCTGGCCCGGTGTTCGCCGCTGCGGTCGTTCTAGACGCCGCACGGCCGGTTGCCGGATTGGCGGATTCAAAGAAACTCAGCGCGGCCAAGCGCGACACCCTCGCGGTGCAGATTAAGGACTTATCGCTCGGTTGGGCGATTGGCGTCGCGGAAGTGGAAGAAATCGACGCGCTGAATATTTTGCAGGCGAGTCTGCTGGCGATGAAACGGGCGGTCGATGGTTTGCCCGGCGTTCCTGGCCGGGTATTGGTGGATGGTTTGCATTGCCCGCCATTGGCGTTGCCGATGGAGGCCATCGTTAAGGGCGATAGCCGGGTCGCCGCAATCTCGGCGGCGTCGATTTTGGCGAAAACCGCCCGGGACGCGGAAATGCTTCGGCTCCATCACCGCTATCCCGAGTACGGTTTTGATCGCCATAAAGGCTATCCGACCGTTGCGCATTTGGCGGCGTTGCGCCGCCATGGCGTATCCATCGTTCACCGGCGTAGTTACGCGCCAGTGAAGAAAATCTTGGCGGGGCGCGGTTAAGTAATTTTCTGCGTCGCCGATGTTCCGTCGTTTACTATCCTACGGGAGGAAACGTGAAACTTGCCTTGTTGTTGCATTTACTCGGCGTGGTCGTTTGGGTTGGCGGTATGTTTTTTGCCTATATGGCGCTGCGGCCCGTCGCCGCTACGGTGTTGGAGCCGCCTCAACGGCTAATGCTCTGGACGGGGACATTCGCGCGATTTTTCCCGTGGGTGTGGGCCGCCGTGGTGTTGATTTTGGCGACCGGGCTGATCCTGATCTTCGGACGTGGCGGCTTTGCCGCCGTGTCTCCCTATATTCACGTCATGTTTCTCGCCGGGATAGTCATGATGCTGATTTTCTTCTATATTTTCTTTATGCCGTTTAGCGAGCTGAAACGGGGCGTGGCGACCCAAGAATGGTCGCGGGCGGCAAAAGCGCTGGCGAGTATCCGCGTGCTGGTGGGCGTCAACTTAGTGCTGGGTTTGTTGACGATCGCCATTGCAAAGCTAGGGCCGCTGCTAGGCTAGGGGATACCGTTGGAAAGACGCGCAGTGAGTGTTTACCGGGGATAACCGTATCGTATGCTGATTATTATTGGATATATTATCGTCATGGGGTCGGTTTTCGGCGGTTTCGCCTTGGCCGGCGGACACCTGGCGTCATTGTTCCAGCCGATAGAGTTACTGATGATTGGCGGCGCGGCGCTCGGTGCGTTTGTGGTGGCGAACGGCATGAAGCCCTCGAAAGCCACTATCAAAGCGCTCCCTGGACTGTTCAAAGGATCGCGCTATACCCGTGCGATGTACATGGAGCTGTTGGCGCTGCTCTACGAGGTGCTGGCTAAGGTGCGCAAGGAAGGGCTGATGGCGATTGAATCGGACGTAGACGCGCCGCACGACAGCCCGTTGTTTACCAAGTATCCCCGGGTGCTGTCCGACCATCACGGCATCGAGTTCATCACCGATTATCTGCGGATTATGGTGGGCGGCAACCTCAACGCCTTCGAAATCGAAAATTTAATGGACAATGAGATCGACACCCATCATCACGAAGGCGAGATTCCCGTGACGACTTTGGCCAAGGCGGCGGACGGCTTGCCGGCGTTCGGCATCGTCGCCGCGGTGATGGGGGTGGTGCACACCATGGAATCCGCCGGTTTGCCTCCCGCCGAACTCGGTATTTTGATTGCTAAGGCGTTAGTCGGTACTTTTCTTGGTATTTTGCTTTCCTATGGTTTCGTCGCGCCGCTTTCCGTTTTGCTCGAGCACAAACTGAACGAATCCAGCAAAATGCTGGAGTGCGTCAAGATTACGCTGCTTGCCAGCCTTAATGGTTATGCGCCGCAGGTCGCGGTGGAGTTCGGGCGCAAGGTGCTGTATTCCACCGAACGGCCGACTTTCAGCGAATTGGAGGAGCACGTGCGGCAGGCCAAGCAGCGCTGAAGGCGGTGCGGAATGTCTTGAGGAGCGTTCAATGAGCGATGATTCCCAACGACCCATTATTATCAAGCGGGTCAAGAAAGGGGGGCACGGCGCCCATGGCGGCGCGTGGAAAATCGCCTATGCCGATTTCGTGACCGCGATGATGGCGTTCTTCCTGCTCATGTGGCTGCTCAGCTCTTCCAGCAAGGCGACTCTGCAAGGCATTGCGGAATATTTTAAAACGCCATTGAAAGTGGCGATGCAAGGAGGGGAAGGGAGCGGCACCAGTTCCAGCGTAATCAAGGGAGGCGGGCCGGTGCTTAACAAAACCGTTGGGGAAATGCGGCGTTCCACTGTGCCGGTCGAGAA
>DOVS01000071.1:3000-4355 GCA_003519965.1 Betaproteobacteria bacterium | reverse complement strand
TTTCCCCCAGACCGTCGGCCCACGCCGCCGAGGTGAGCACGCCGGATCCTTGGCGAGGGTATAATTCGGCGGTGTTTTGGGCGAGCTTGGCGCGCAAAAATTCGCGGCGCTTGCCGGCCCTGGGCCAATCGAAGGCCGCCGCCACCGGAAACGTTACCAGCGCGGCGGCCGCCGCGCCCTGGCAGCGCAGCAGGAAAGGCCGCACGAACAGGCAAAAGGTGACCAAGGCGGACACCGGGTTGCCGGGCAGGCCGAGGAAAAACGCGCCGCCAATGCGGCCGAACGCCAGGGGTTTTCCCGGTTTCATGTTGACTTTCCACATTTCCAAGGCGCCTTGCTGGGCCACCGCCGCTTTGACATAATCTTCCTCGCCCACCGATACGCCGCCGCTGGTAATGATGACATCCGCTTGGGCCGCCGCCTGGCGTAACGCCGCCACGGTCGGCTCCAGCCCGTCGGGGACGATGCCGAGATCGATGACGTCGACGCCGAGCCCGGCGAGCAGGCCGCGCAAGGCCGCGCGATTGGAGTTGTATATTTGTCCTTCCGCCAACGGTTGGCCAGGCATGACGATTTCATTGCCGGTGAAGAATACCGCCACCCGCAGCCGCCGGAAAACCGGCAGCGCCGCTAGGCCGATGGACGCCGCTACTCCCATTTCCTGGGGGCGGAGGCGGGTTCCCTCGGTCAGCACGGTTGCGCCGATGACGATGTCTTCGCCGGTGCGGCGAATATTCTCGCCCACCGGCGCGGCGGGGCGAATCACCACCGCGCCTTCTTCCGGGGCGCAGTCTTCCTGCATCGCCACGGCGTCCGCGCCTGGCGGGACCGCCGCGCCGGTAAAGATGCGCGCCGCGGTTCCTCGCGCCAGCGGCTGGCCGACGCCGCCGGCGATAATACGCTGCGCCAGCGGCAACCGGGTTTCCCCCGCCGGGTCGAGATCGGCGGCGCATACCGCGTAACCGTCCATGGCGCTATTGTCTAGCGGGGGTACGTTAACCGTGGCGCGCAGCGGCGCCGCCAGCACCCGCCCGAGGGCGGATGCGGTTTCCACGGATTCGGTGTCGCCGACCGGCCGTGCTTGCGCTAATAAGAACGTCAAGGCTTGCTCGACGGTTAGCGGTGTGTTGTTCGCATTCATGATTTTTGATGGATATCCAAAGTTTGCAGAATAAAGGCGGCGATCGCTTCCGCCGCGTTCAGATCGAACTGGGGCAAGGCGCAATCCAGCGCCGTGTCGGTCGCCAGCGCGACGATATGGCTGTCGCCGGGATACTGCGGCGGCCGTTCCAGCTGGCGGCGGTAAATTTCCAGCTTGGGTATGGGGTCGCGCTTGAATCCCTCCACCAGCACTA
>DOVS01000071.1:0-2991 GCA_003519965.1 Betaproteobacteria bacterium | reverse complement strand
GGGGGCGAGCCGCGCGACCAGTTGCGCCAAGCCGGGTTCGGGCTCGCCGCGCAGTTCGTGCATCAACGCCCAGCGTCGCCCCGAGCTGACGAGAACCTCCCGGCAGCCGGCTTGGCGGTGGCGATAGGAGTCCTTGCCGGGCTGATCGATATCGAACCGGTGGTGGGTATGCTTAATCAGCGAAACCCGTAGTCCGGCGGCGGTGAAGCGCGGCGCCAGTTTTTCGATCAATGTCGTTTTGCCACTGCCGGAATAGCCGGAAAAACCAAATACGTTGGCCGGGATTTGGGCCGTCATCGGTACATCGTTAAGAACGCGGTATTCAAGTGTCCCGCATTCCCCGGCGGGCGGTCAACCCCTGGCGCCGGTGGGCGGCGCGGCTCATGGATGATTGCGATAAATGACGCACACTAGCTTGGTTTTGAGGGTGGCGTATTGCATTAAGAAGCCGCCGGCGGGGGAGCGCAGCACCGCCGGGTTTTTTCCGGGGAGGTAGCGGATGCCGGTGGCGGCGAAAATTTTTTGGCGGGCCTGCGCTAGTTTTTCGTTGAGAATAACCCCGAGAAAATCGATCGGCGAGGATTCGGTGCTCACGAAGATTTCATTGACTTCCATGCCGTACAGCCCGATGCTTTCCGGGCGGAACCAATAGGCGTCGCCTTCGGTGCGCACCGGCGGCTTGAAATACGTGGTCAAATACGTTTTGAAATACGCGGGATCGATCCGGTCGAGACACAGTAAGGCATTGCCGACAACGGTCTCGAAGGTGGTTGGCGTCGCCGCCGGCGCCATCAGCGGTAGACATGTCCAGCAGAGGAAGAGCCAGCGCCAGTATTTTTTCCGCATTCGTTATTTTGCGGGCGATGGCCCGCTTTCAGCCGTTGTGCCCATAGCGCCTCGGCACGCCGAGGCGCTTGTTTTGGCTTCGGCGAGCATTGGCGATGCGCGGTGTGCGCGATGCTGTCTCGCGCCTTTATCGTTGGGCGTCCGGCACCGGCGCCATCGCGTGCGCCCCGGTTTTATCCTGTTCCTGCGCCGGGATGCAACGCGGCTAGCACCGCTGCCTGGTTTTCGCGTGCGCCGCCAACAGCTCCAACAGCTCGAAGCATAGCACACCCGGCGCCGGCTGCGCCGCTGGATAATTTCACAGCGCTTCGCGCCGCCGAAGTTAAGCGTGCGATCCGCTGTTGCCAGGGGTGCTTCCCTGTTTTTGCGCCGTCGCGCCGCGCGACGGCGTAGCGGTTGCGCCCTTATGCCGGTTTGCCGGGCAAGCGTCGATCATGTAGTCGTTGACGCCGCCAGCGGGCGGCGCCTATACTCTCCGGCATGGCATCCGTCCGTGTTGATTTTGCATCGTTCTCCTGGCGGCTACAGCAAAGTACTGTGGCCGTCCCTTTGCGTTTTTCGCTGTTGTTCGCTTAACAAACGCATGGCGGCCGCGGGCCTTTCCGCGGCGGTTCAATTTCCCGTCACAAGGCCCGCGCCGATTCCAAGCATCAGGGTCTTGAGTATGACGAACTCCTCTTCGATTTCCGCTACCCGTTGCACCGCACTGACTGGCGTCGTGCTGGTGTTTACGGCGGCGATCGCCTTTTCGGCGAAGGCGGTGATTGTTAAGTTGGCTTATCGCTATCCGGTGGACGCCGTAACCTTGCTGGCGTTGCGCATGGCGTTTGCGTTGCCGTTTTTCCTGTTGATCGCGTGGTGGAGCCGCCGGGGCGGGCAAGGCGAGCCGTTGGGCGGCCGCGAGTGGCTGGCTATTGTCGGTCTCGGCATGCTCGGGTTTTATCTGGCGAGTTTTCTCGATTTTCTCGGTCTGGAATATATCGGCGCCGGGTTGGAGCGCCTGATTCTCTTTCTCTACCCGACGCTAGTGGTGCTAATCACCGCCTTGCTGGCGCGCCGCGCCGTTCGCCGCCGGGAAGCGGCGGCGTTGGCGTTGAGCTATGCGGGTATTGCCTTGGCGCTGTTCCACGAGATTCGCCTCGATCCGAGCCACTTCGCGATGGGCGCCGCGCTGGTCTTCGGCAGCGCCTTGGCGTTCGCGCTTTATCTGGTCGGCAGCGGTGCGCTGATCCAGCGTGTGGGCGCGGTCAAATTTACCGCGTTCGCCATGACGGCGGCCAGCATCGCCTGCATCGCGCAATTTTTGCTGACCCATGCCGTTGATCGCTTGCGGTTGCCGGCGCCGGTTTACGCGCTGAGCTTGACGATGGCGTTGCTGTCCACTGTTTTGCCCGTCTTCCTGTTGTCGGCGGGTATCCGCTGCATCGGCGCCGGACGCGCAGCGCTGATCGGTTCGGTGGGTCCGGTGTCGACGCTTTTCCTCGCCGCCGTGTTTCTTCACGAGGCCGTCTCGCCGCTGCAAGCGGCTGGCACGGTGTTGGTGTTAGGCGGGGTGTTGATGATTACGGTAAGACGCTAGCGCCGCGGCCAGTTTGGGCCATGTACTAAAATTGAAAACTTAGGGTGCGATTATTCTTTGCGTCGTTTCGCGGTTAGGGGGGGACGGCGGCGCGGGGCGCGTCATTATTCCCGCCAGCGGGATTTAAGAACGTTAACAGCGGAGGATCGTCAATGAGCGGCGAAAAACTAGTCTACGGTTTCGAAGAAGGCGACGGTAACAATAAGATGCTGCTTGGCGGCAAGGGCGCCAATTTGTGCGAAATGACGCAGATCGGCCTTAACATTCCCCCCGGCTTTACCGTAACCACCGAGGCGTGTCTTTCCTATCTGGAGAATAACCGGCTGCCGGAAGGGTTGATGAGCGAGATTCAGTCCCATATGGAGGCCGTGGAGAAAAAGACCGGCAAGGGGTTTGGCGATCCCGCCAGTCCGCTGCTGGTGTCGGTGCGATCCGGTTCGGCGATGTCGATGCCGGGCATGATGGATACTGTGCTGAATATCGGTTTAAACAATACAACTGCCAAAGTTTTGATCAAACTTACGGAAGATCCGCGATTTGTTTATGATTCCTACCGCCGCCTGATA
>DOVS01000159.1 GCA_003519965.1 Betaproteobacteria bacterium | reverse complement strand
GGCAGGGAAATCCCCCGCCAGCAAGCGGTTGATCTGCGGCAACCGCTCGCTGGTCTGCACAGCGTAATGATTGAATCGCCGCCGCACCCGGCTATCCAGCCGGTTGGCGGCGCGGTAAAGAAATACCGGCAACCCGCTGCCGCGCAACAAATTATCCGCTTTTCCCAAAGTCAGAACAGCCCGCGCCGCCGTCCGGTGCGTGCATGGCCAATAAGCGGCGACATACGCCGCCAGCAACTCGGCGTTTCCCAGCAAAAGCTCGCCCGGGGTAGAGAACACATGCGGCGCGATGTGCGCATCCATCGCCCATTCGCACACGGCATGGGTAACGTGCGGCGCGTTGACCCACAATTGCTCGTGGGCCGGGACAAAATAATGGTGCGCAATCACATCCACGAGCAGATGACTACTATAGCCCAGCGCCAACGCCAGCGCCTCATCGGAAGAACCGGCGTTGGCCAATAGGCCGGCGGCGGTTTCCCAGCGGTGATTGGCATCAAACGCCTTCGTTCCCGCACCCTTGCCAACAATCGCCAGATCGGGCAGACACGCGCCCGCCATCACTAAATGGGAAAAGCGCTTAACGGCCCGGCTAAAGCGGGGATCGGCGAGAGGAATCGCCCAAATCAGCAACTGCGCATAATATACGTGACTAAGCAGCCCCCAAGCGCAAGCATCGCTGCTTTGCAAGATAAATGGCAACGCCCACAAGAGCGTAGGAAACATTTTCCGCATGCACGCATGCTGCCGGGCCGATGCGAACATTCCATGACAATTGGATGAATTTACTGTTGCAGCGGGAAAAAACCGCAAAATCCGCAGCCCAGCGCTTATAATCGACAAAGCGCGCGAAACGGCGCGCCGTCGCGAAGCGCTGCGGGCGCGCAATTTAGCCGAATCGCGCTTGCGCGGCGGCGGGCGCCGATCGGCGCCCGCGACACCTTATTGATTAATGGAGATCACCATGGCGTTACCTGAAATGACGAATAAATTATTACAAGCGAAAAAAGCGAAAGGATGCTCGTTTGCCGATTTGGGAAAAATGATCGGGCGCGACGAGGTCTGGGTTTCCTCCCTCTTTTACCGCCAAGCGAGCGCCTCGCCGGAAGAAGCCAGCCAATTGACATCGGCGTTAGGCCTGGACGCAGAAGACGCCGCGGCGTTGACCGACTGCCCCACCAAGGGATTAGGGCCCGTGGTGCCGACCGACCCTTTGGTTTACCGCTTCTACGAAATCATGCAGGTCTATGGCATGCCGTTGAAAGCCGTGATTCACGAGAAGTTCGGCGACGGCATCATGAGCGCAATCGATTTCACCCTGACTGTCGATAAGGAAGAGGATCCCAAGGGAGACCGGGTAAAAATCACGTTATCGGGAAAATTCCTACCCTATCGCAAGTGGTAATATCGATATGTGGCGGCCGTCCCAGCGGGGCGGCCCACCGCACTCATCGCGATAACCGAGGAAAAATTAACCAGGGGGGCTAAGCGAACGCCCGGGGCGTCTTGCTGCTAGCGCTTTTGCTATTGACCGCTTGCGCCCGGCGGTCTGACTCCGCGACAACCACAAAGGCAGCCGGCCCCTCCCGCCGAACAATCCGCAAGCCAGCCGGCGCCCACGCCGCAACCTTCCCTTATAGCAAAGCTCGTCCCCGCGCCGAAGAAGATGGAGTCTGCGCAAAAACACTGCGCCATGATCCCGCCCCAAAAACGCGTCGCCGGCCATCCCGCTCCCTCACATAAAATGCCGATCGCCGCCGCATCGCCGACGGCTAAACACGGCCGCGCCGTTGGCGGCGAAAATCGACGCTGATCTCGATAGCCTAACGTCCGCAACCGACACCTTCAACCCACCGCCTCCCATCCAGATGGCGAAACCCGCCACACGCCATCGGTAGCTCGACCCAACGCGAACCGCCAAGAAACTAGCAGAGGAATTCCGGCAGCAGTTCCCCGTGGACGCCACCCGCGCCGAGATGGGTAAAAACCCTTTGGGCGCCGGATATGATTGCAACACTGAAGGGCGTCGATTTTTCCATTACGTCCATCGCCCCGGAGCGACAACCGGTAAGCGCCAAGCGGCGCACCGAGTAGCAATAGAGTCTTAGCGCCAAGAGCAGCCAGGGAAAGCGTTGCCGCTTCATCCCACGCTCAACGTCGTTCTCCCCGCTGCGCTCGGCAGACCCAGCACGGTTAAAACCTTTGAGAAAAATTAACGTGGATGCAACATTATGGCGGCTGGTCGACACCTGCGTCGAGAAATACGGGAAATGGCTGTTGAGCGGCCTAGGCGCGCTGCTAGCCGCATGATGGGCGCAGCGGCGTAAAATCTACAAGCGAAACGCGGACAAAAAAGCCGTGTAACGTGTTATCTTCCTGTGACCTCTCCCCAAAAAAAACCGCCCGTTTCCGGGCGGCTTCGTCAAGCCGGTCTTTTGCAAAATCGGCGGTGCTACATCATGTTATATTTTTTCTATCTTGGCCGGGAGCGCTGTTCTGGCCGCGCTGCCCACGACCCAGTCGCCCAAGGTGGAAACCCCCTTAAGCCGCGGATCGGCCAATCCCAGATCATTAATATTCACCCCGGCTCCCAAAAGTCCGTCGGAACTTGGCTGGAGCTTGTCGCCAATCTGCTGCGGCCGCGCACCCAGCTCGGTATGGCCGAAACCATACTCGAACGTGAGAACGCCCGGCGCGACGCCGTGACGCACCAAGGCGGTGGCGACGAGGCTGCCCCCCGGGGTGGACACGCGAATCAGGTCGCCGGTGCGGATATTGAACCGGTTGGCGTCACCCGCGTTAATCCCCACGGGATTGTAGCCGTGCACCTGAGTCAGCCGTGAATTAATAATGCTGTATGAACTTTGCAAGTTAGATTTATAGCTGATGGCCGAAAACGGCCACTGCGCCCTCGGATAGACTTCCTCCATCGGCGTCCCATCGACGAATACTTGCGGCATATACACCGGCGTCCCGCTAAACCGCTTGCCGGTGATGGTGCTCTTGGAAACGCCGACTTTCTCGTTGTAAATATTGAAATGGCTTTTCTTATACGCATGCTTGAGCCGGTCGCCGACATACGCCTGGGATGCATTTTCAAAACGGCCGCCGCGCGCGTAAACATAAGCCACCTTGCGCGCCTCTTCCGGTTTCAGCGTTTTGGTAATTGCCGGCATAATCCGCGATACACCGGAAACCTTAATTTCCTCGTCGCTGATGTTAGGCACCGGCTTACCCGCAAAAGCCACATTAGCCGCCGCCCGCAAGTAGTAGTCCTCCGCCCGGTTTAAAGGATAGGTGTTCCCATGATGATCGCTGATCGCGTGCTCGCCAAAACCGGGCAGCCCCATTTTCTTCGCGACTTCGATCAGGAATAGCTCCAAGGTAATCGGCTCGCCGTTATACTTATTCTGCGCAGGCTCCAACACCGGCCACCGTGCAGTGCTGGCTTTCGTCAGGTAACCGCTCCAAATGCCAATCCAGCCCCAACTCTCGTACATGACCGAATCGGGAACAATATAGTCGGCATAGGTGTTGGTTTCGGTAATAAAGCCATCAACCGCCACGTATAATGGCAAATCCTTAGGATCCTTAAGCTTCTCCTCCACTGCCTGGCGCGACCCGGAATGCGCGTATAACGGATTGGCTCTAAAAGCAATTAACGCCTTAAGCTTATAAGGATAGCCATTGAAATGCGAGGTCAAAAACTCCGTGAGTAGCGGTGGAGAAAATGGATACCACGGCGCGCGGGTCGGATAAGGGCTTTGACCGGCGGCCTTGCGCCGCTTGAATTCGCTGGTCTTATGGTAAGGAAAACGCGAACGGCTAATAAATACGCCCCTAGGCTTCACCATCCCTTTGAATTTCTTTAGATTATAGCGCGGCCCTGGCGCCGCCGCCGGGAAATGCCCGCCTCCCGCGCTCATTCCGCCCTTCCAATTGTAGTTTCCGATCAGCGTATTAAGGGTAAGCACCGCAAACGCGCTGTAAAACCCGTTGGTCGCCATCATCCCGCCATGGGTGTCTACCGCCGCTTTCTTGCCATGACTGGTAAATTTGTAAGCCAACTTTTCGATGGTTTCCTGCGGAATACCGCAAATCGTGGCGTATTCCTCCATCGTCTGCTGCTCTGCCGCCTCCTTGAGCATTTGCAGACTGGTTTTCACCATCACCGGGCCGTTCGGCGTGTCGATCACACCACTGTAGAATAGCGCCGCGGGCGCATCCACCACGTGGGCTTGCGGCTTGCCGCTGGCGGCGTCGAACACCACGAAATGGTTTAAGACGCCTTCTTCCGCCTCATGCGCCTTGCGCGCCTTCGCTTTGGCCGGGTTTTCCTTTCCGATCGGTATCGCCGGCTTCTCCACCGACCAGCCCATATCGGAAGCGCGCAAGAAATGGCCACTGCGCGCATGACCTTCCTGGACAATCACTAAATGGCTGGCGTTACTCCACTCCCCTTCTCCCGCCGTGGCCGCCGCCCTGGGGCCGGGCTGCGACAAGAACTTGGCGTCATAGCGCTGATTCTCTAAAATCCAGCGGGTCATCGCCATGGCGAAAGCGCCGTCGGTTCCCGGTATGATCGGAACCCAGCGATTGCGGTCCATCGCCGCCATATTGGAGGAGTTATTCAGCGCTGGATCGACAACGACGTAATCCATTTTGCCGTCGGTGCGCGCTTCCGCAATCAAGCGGCCCTGGCGTTTGAACGGCTTGCCGGCGTTGCCGGGAGCGCTGCCGATGAAAATACCGAACTCGCAATTGGAAAAGTCGGGCTTGCCATGCGCATATTTGCGCAAATCGCCCAACGCCGCGCCGGACCCCGCCCGCATGGCGAAGCCACAATAGGAGCCGTGCGAACCATAGTTGCGGGTGCCGAACGAATTAAAAGTGAAGCGCTTGATAAAATCCCCTCGGCCGCTGCCGCCGGATTCGATAACAGCTAACTGATTCGCTTTCGGCCCGTATTCCGGGTTCTTGGGATCTAATGGCTGCTTGAGGTTACGAATAGCGCGCAGCCCCTCCACATGCCCCTCTCCAAAGAGATCGCCGCCCTCGACCACTTCCGCAACCAGCTTATCGAGTGAAATCGGCGCCCATTTACCGCTGCCGCGCGGCCCAACCCGCTTGAGCGGGCTTAGGATACGGTAGGGGCTAGTAATTTCCTGTAGCACCGCATTACCCCGGCCGCAAGCCGTGGAGCGGCCCGCCAGCCCGCTTTCGTCATGACTAGTCAACGCAGTGAACGCTTCCATGATCGGCGTCTCATAAGGGATATTGGGGTCCGACGACAACGGATGGTAGGGATTGCCGGCGACCCGCAGGATACGCCCGCTGGTCTTGTCGTAACGCACGCGGACGCCGCACATGGTGTTGCAGCCGAGACACATGGTAAAGGAAACCTGCTGATCGGGATTCAGCGTGAGCTTGCCGGTTTTCGGGTCGAGCGCGTACTCCGGTTTCGGCGCCATCCCATAAATAGCGCTGTCGGTTTTCTCTCCTGACGTCCCCTTAACCAGCCCGGTCACCATTTTCTCGCCCGTGTGGGCGTAGCCGACAGCGAAGGCGGTGGCGCCGCCGGCAGCGGCGACGCCTTTCAGGAAGTTTCTGCGTGATGTTGTCATGTAAACAGCTCCTTAGTTCCTCAAAATTCGATAATGCCGTCGCCCGCTTAGTGCGAGGCGGCGCCGGAAGCTTCGACCCGCCCGTCCCAGGGAAGGAAAGCCGTCAGCGCCGCGATAATCAGCACCCACAAGCCGAAGGTGCCGATAATGCCGAGCAACCCCTCCGGGCCCACGGGAAAATGGTAGGGATAAAGCCCGGAACCCATCTTAGGCAGCATTTGACCGTTGATGAACACGGTCCAGCGGAACATCCAGGCGCTATGCACGGCGATCAAACCGGTAATCACGCCAGTACCTTCCGGTTTGAGCCAGGCAATGACAAACAGCACAATGGCGGATAAGCCGGCCCATACGGCCACCGTCAGCCATTGGACATTACCGCTCATCGACAGCAACGCCCGGTGGGCGGGGGCGGACACACCCGACAAACCGGAAGCGAGCCACAGCACGCCATTCACCATGAGCAAGCCGAGCGCGATCAGCAGAAAGCGGTTAAGCCCGCGCTCTACGCCACGATCATTGCCGCCGATCACACGATTGAGCAATAAGCACACGCCCGTCGCCCCGACCAGACCCGTGAACAGGTACATCCACGGTAAAAACGGGGTATGCCATAAAGGACGCGCCTTGACCACCATGACCTCCATCCCGGTATACAGCGCGATGCTGCACGCCGACAATAAAGTAAGAAACGCCACTGGACGCACCATCCAGCGCTCCGGCTTATCGCCCAGCGCCAATGCTTTGTAAAGCGGGGCCAGCATCGTTCCCGGCTGCCGGGCTAAACGCCCCAAGTCGGCGCGGTACACCAACCAGGCGTAAATCACCACCAACACCAGAAAAAACGGCAGCAAGAAAGCGCCTCGCGACATCCACGACCACGACGTGAAATGCGTATAGAAATGCCAGAAGCGGCCCGGTTGATGCAGATCGGCCACCAGCGCGATCATCGCGGCGATCGCACAGCTGACCGCGGTGAGCAGCGCCAGCCGCCCAATCTTTTCGTATTTTGCATTTCCCCCCAGAAAAGCCGGCAGCGTCAGAAACACCGCCGTCACGCTAATGCCGATCAAAAAGAAATATTGCACGGCCCACGGCAGCCACGCGGCCTGGCGGGTAATATTGATGGTTTCGATAATATTCGGGTTCATAGTTCTTCCAGCTCCTTACCTGCGGCGTTGCGGATATCCCAAACCGGCGGCTCACCTTGCACCTTGCCTTCGAAGCGACCATCCATCCCGATATAAAAGTTATGGGGATGGGTATTCATTTCCGGGCGCAACACTTTGACATCGAACTCATCGAGCAACTTGCTGATTTCACTATTCGGATTGCGCACGTCGCCGAACACCCGCGCCCCGCCGACGCACGACTCGACACAGGCGGGCAATAGGCCGACCGACACGCGGTGGTAGCAGAAAGTACACTTGTCGGCGGTTTGCGTTTCCTCGTTGATAAAACGCGCGTCATACGGGCAGGCCTGGACACAATAACCGCAGCCAACGCAAATTTCGTTGTTGATGAGCACCACGCCGTCTTCCTGCTGATAAGTCGCCTGCACCGGGCAGACCGGAATACAAGGCGGGTTATCGCAATGGTTGCATAACCGCGGCAACATGAAGAAATCCACGGGCTTGCCGGGTTTGTCCACGTTTTTGACTTCGTATTGGGAAACGATCGTGCGGAACTGGCCGATAGGCGGCTGGTTCTCCATCGAACACGATACGGTGCACGCTTGGCAACCGATACACTTGCGCAAATCGAGCGCCATCGCCCACCGGTGTTTCGCATCGCCGCCGTGCCGTTGCGGGCCGGCCACTGCGGGCTTGACCGCCACGGCGGTGACGGCGCCGGCGGTTAACTTGCCGACATCCTTTAAAAATTCTCGCCTTGATTTTTCCATAGTGCCTTTCCCTTCCTTGCCATAATTACAAATCCCTAGTTTGTTCTTATTCTGGAAAACGCCGCAGCCGGCCGCCCGGACCGCCCGCTAACTTCTCTCCCCGCGTCTATATAACGGTGGAGATAAGGGCAGCCGCAGCTCGCGCCCGGCCCTTGAGTTAAATCATAGGAACAATCAACGGCGGGATACCCCGCATTGAACAATGCGGCGGTTTGACAATCGCCCGAAACAGCCTGAATTATTGTATTTTTCAGATTGACTAGCACAACATCCGCCGCATTAAGACGCCGTTCGGCGCACAGAATCGATCTCCGAAATCCGCCAATACCCCAATATTTTTCTCAAATATTAGGATATAAAGATATAGTTATCTTCTTTATACCACAGATCACGACAAGGTCAAGGGGGGGAAATGCGCTGGTAAGAACGGAGCCCGTCCGCCTAGTTAAAGAAGGAGGGCTATGCACATAGCCGACGCTAAAACACCGTCTGCGCGCACTCAAGCCACTGCTCCTTTTAAGCTAGTCAATAGACGCCGTAAAGTCAAGGAAAACCCCGCCATCTAGTGAACATTCAGCGCCCGCGCCGCCGGGCGGCTACTGGTCAATCCGACGCCTAGTTGCGCCGCACCGCATTCTAGTTTATGCTTTCAGCCCTTTTAGGAGAGGTGACCGAGTGGTTTAAGGTGCACGCCTGGAAAGCGTGTGTACGTTGATAACGTACCGCGGGTTCGAATCCCGCCTTCTCCGCCACATCGTTCAATCATTAAGGTCGCGCCACCTTGCCGGTTCCCCGCCAACAGCACGCGTCTTTTCCTACTGGCCGCCGGATGCGCCATGGCCATTCCTGGTAGCTCCCGACCCGTCGCCAGTAATCAAGCGGGAGTCCACGCGCGCCTGGCCGAGATCGTCGCGCGCCACCTAACGGCGCCGGATCGCAAACCCATCGCGGCGCATACTATTGCCGCATTCCACCAAGCAGCCTGCTGGGCCGGGCCCACGGCGAGGCCGCTCATTCTCGATTCCGGCTGTGGCGCCGGCGAAAGCACCGCGCGGCTCGCGCAACGCCATCCCGGCGCACTAGTGATCGGCGTGGACAAATCCCGTTGCCGCCTCGACAAGCACCGTCCGCCGCCCGATCTCGACACCCTAAAAAACTATCGCCTGATACAGGCGGAGCTTGGCGACTTTTGGCGCCTTGCCGCGGCGGCGGGGTGGCGCGTCACGCACCATTATCTATTTTATCCCAATCCCTGGCCAAAGGCCGCGCAGGTGCAATACCGCTGGCACGGTTCGCCGGCGTTTCCCGCCCTGCTCCGCCTAGGCGGCCGGTTAGAAGTACGCAGCAACTGGAACACTTACATCGAGGAATTCGCCGTCGCCTTACAAATTGCCGGCTACGGCTGCCGCGTCGAGGCGTTGACGGCGATACAGCCGGTTACGCCGTTTGAACGTAAATATTACGCTAGCGGCCATCGCCTGTGGCGCTGCCAGGCCGATCTTGACCCTGCCGGCGCGGTTCGCCCCACAGCGGCGGAAACGCTATACTCGGAGGTATTTACCCGCCAGGAGACAAGATGATCCTTCGACGCAGCGCCTTATTTTTCGCCTGCTGGTTCACTATCGCGGCGGCCAGCGCCGCACACCCCCAGGTGCGAATGCAGACTAACGTCGGCGCGGTTACCCTCGTGCTTTACCCGGCGCGCGCGCCGAAAACCGTGGCGAATTTCCTCCGCTACGTCAAAAGCGGTTTTTATAACGGAACCGTCTTTCACCGGGTCATCGCCAATTTTATGATTCAAGGCGGCGGCTTCAACCGCGCCTTGCACGCCAAAGCCACCCGGCCGCCGATCCCCAACGAGGCGGCCAATGGACTGAAAAACCGGGCCTATACCATCGCGATGGCGCGCACCGCCGACCCGAACTCCGCCACCGCTCAGTTCTTTATTAATGTTAAGGACAACCCTTTTCTCGACTACCGCGCGCCGACACGCGGCGGTTACGGCTACTGCGTCTTCGGCAAAGTGATTGCGGGACGGGCGGTGGTGAAACGCATCGCAGGCCAACCCACCGGCGCAGCCGGCCCCTTCGCCGCCGACGTACCGCTGAAACCGATCATCATTGAAACAGCGGCCGTCGTCTCTCCACCCGGGAAACGGTAGCGCCGGGCGCGGCCGCTTATTCGTAAGCGATATAACCGCTGTCGTTGAGATGATAGAGCATTTCCACCATGTTCTTGGTGATCTCAATCGCCTTATGGGTGTTTTTCTCTTGCAACCGGGGGGTGAGTTTATTGTGGGCGGCGGCAAAATCCTTCAGATCGCCCTGAAACATCTCCCGCGCCCGGTGGCTCATATTGGAAAAGACCCGCTGGGTCAGTTCCGGCGCATCGAGGTACCACAAAAACATGACCAGGTCGTCCTGAGGCGCTTCCCGCAAGAAAACCTGGATATCGCGATCGGTCATATCCATCAACCGCATCGCGGGAATACGATAAACGTCCTCTTCCCTCGCCACGTCTACTTCGGGCAGCAGCGCCGGCAAATGATGCGTCGCCTTGAGCACCAGTTCTTCCAATTCCGCCTTGGAGAGCGTTACCCGAACGTGCCCGAAAGTAATCTCGAAGCCATCCGGGTCAGAAATTTGTTCGACGGCGATATCCATAGCCACCCTTTCCATACCCTTAAATCTAGCTAAGAGTATCTTAGCCCGGATAGGGTTAAAAGGCTTGAAAAAATTTGCGGCTGAATGCGTCCAGTTGGCTTTCCGGCAATCCATTAATCCCCGCCGCGCTCTTGCGCCCGCCGCCGTTTTCAAATTGACGGCACAGGGTGTCCGCACCCGCCGGCACCGCCACCGGCGCACGCACGCTCACCTGATAGCCGCCGTTGCGGGGAATAAGCACTGCATGGGCCTGTTGCGGATGGGCGTTCGCCAATGCATTGGCGAACGCTCCGCTCACCCGCCGGCTCCAAGCGGCGTCCGGCAAAATATACAGCGCCCCGCCGCCGTCCTCGGCCGCCGGCCGGCAGGCGCGCGCGTGCGCCATATCAGCCAGATAACCCTGCCGCAATTGAATGAAAGCGGCATCTTCGGCGATGAAGGCGAACGGATCCTTGTAATCATGCATCCGCCGGTAAAGATCGGCGGGGTGAAAATGGAGATCGTCCACGGATTCGCCGTAGGCATTGTAATTCAGCGACTCGCCCAGCATGCGTAGCGCATCGGTCTGCGCCGCCGTCAACGCCAGCGGCGCGGCGGCGGCCGTCGCGGCGGCCGATAGATTGTCGCCAAACGCCGCCGCCACCGCCCAGCCACGGAAACGCCCGCCGAGCGCCCGGTCCGCCAATAAGCTGGTGCATAGGCTGGCGCGGGTGTCGATGGTCGCCGTTAGTCCGGGGTGGACGGGAATATCGCCGGCAAAATGGTGATCGAAGTAAGCCACGTCCGCTCCCGCCGCCAACAAATGCGCCAGCGCGCCGCGATTTTTGTCCAAGGAAATGTCGAGCACGGTCACACGGTCGCCCGCAGCGGCGGCCACTCGCGCCAGCAAACCAATGTCGCGCTTAACGCCGGTAACCAGCGTGCTTTCCCTCGGCTCGGCGAGCCGCAGCTGATGCAGCGCGCACAAGCCATCGGCGTCGCCATTAAACACATCGTAGTCGGCCATGCCCCCCGCCTAAAGAGCAAGAACGCCGTCGAACACTGCCGCCGCCGCTCCCGTCATCCATACCGGCTGACCCTCGCCATCCCAGCGAATCGCCAACGCACCGCCCCGGGTCGTCACAATTACCGGAGAATCCAGCAAACCGCGGCTTATTCCCGCCACCGCCGCGGCGCAAGCACCCGTGCCGCAAGCCAAGGTTTCACCAACGCCGCGCTCATAAACCCGCAGGCGGATACGACCGCGATCGACGACCTCCATAAAACCGGCGTTGACCCGCTGTGGAAAGCGAGGATGGCGCTCGATCAGCGGACCGTCCCGCGCCACCGGCGCGCTAGCCGTATCCGCCACCACCTGCACCGCATGCGGGTTGCCCATGGATAACGCGCTGATCTCC